>DASQAE010000235.1:0-2663 GCA_035635915.1 Burkholderiaceae bacterium
CGGTGAATCTCGGACGTGCCGTCGAAGATGCGGTAGATCCTGGCATCGCGGTAATAGCGCTCGATCGGCAGTTCCTTGCAGAAGGCCATGCCGCCGAACACCTGCACAGCACGATCGACGACGCGGCCAAGCGTCTCCGCCGCCTGCACCTTGACCATCGAAATCGCGTCGCGCGCCGCTTGCGCCTGGCCTTGATCCAGCAGCCACGCGGCATGCGGCACCATCCAGCGCGCGGCGTTGATCTCGATCACGCTGTCAGCCAGCATCTGCTGGATGAGCTGGAAGTCCGCGATCTCATTCTTGCCGCCGTCGCTGTTGGTCACCGCAGAGACAAGGAAAAAATCCGAGACGAGCTTTGCGCTGCGGCGCACCAAGCGGAGCGAAGATCAAGACCAGCGCGCCTTGTCTGGCTTCGATTGGTCTCAGGTCATCAAGTCTGATGTGCTGCAGCAGGGGAAGCTACTTGCGGGCATTGCACTTCTCAACGCCAGGGGCGATGCTTTGGCCGGTAATCGCGCGGTTGGTTGGTCCGGTTCTCGACTTACAAGGGCACGTTGACGTGAGCAAAGTCGCGGTGCAGATCGAGAGCGACGATCTCATCGCCGGGCTGGGGCGCGGACTCGCCGTCATCGAATGCTTCGACGACGAGCACGCGCGATTGACTCCCGCCGAGGTCGCCGAACGAACGCTGATCAGCCGGACCGCCGCACGGCGGTATCTGCTCAGCTTGTGCCACTTCGGATACGCGCGTACCAACGGCAAGGTGTTCTGGCTCGCTCCGCGCGTGCTGCGCCTGGGACAGTCGTACCTGTTGTCGGCGCGCTTGCCGCGCCTCGCACAGCCATTTCTCGAGCAGTTGTTCAACGCGACGCAGTCAACGGCAGGTCTCGCCGTACTGGACGAGCACGAAGTCATCTACCTCGCGCGCCACAGCGGGACACGCGCGAAGAACGCCGGGGTGCAGCTTGGGGCGCGACTGCCTGCACACGTCGTATCGGTCGGGCGCGCCATCCTGATGAGCTTCTCCGACTCAGCGCTCGATGAGTGGATCGCGGCGCATCGTTTCGCGTGCTTCACGCAATTCTCTGAAAACGATCCCTCGCACTTCCGCGAGGAGATCGTGCGCATGCGCGAACTCAACTATGCGATGGCCGATCAACAACTCGAACTGGGTTGGCGCGGACTTGCGGTCCCGTTGCGGGATCGGCATGGCGAGTGCCTCGGCGCACTCAGTGTGACGATGCCGGTGGAAGGCATGAGCGTTGATGCGATGCTTGCCTGTGCGCTGCCCCCGCTGCGCGAAGCCCAGGCAGGATTGCGCGCGTTGCTCTAGGCGAACTGCTGCTCCATGCGGTGTAGCGTGCGGTAGCAGGGTAAGACCTGCGCCACGCTCGAATTGGGCTCGCGCCGCTCGCGGATTGCAGCGAAAAATTCACGATCCTGCAGCTCGATGCCGTTCATCGACACGTCGACCTTGGAGACATCGATTCTCTCTTCCTTGCCGGTGAAAAGGTCGTCGTAGCGCGCGATGTAGGTACCACTGTCGCCGATGTAGCGGAAGAAGGTGCCGAGCGGCCCGTCGTTGTTAAACGAAAGGCTCAGCGTGCAGATCGCGCCAGTCCTGCTCTTCAGCTGGATCGACATGTCCATCGCGATGCCAAGCGTCGGGTGGATCGGGCCTTGCACGGCGTTTGCCTGGATGATCTCGGCCCCGGTCTGATACGCGAACAGGTCAACCGTGTGCGCGGCGTGGTGCCACAGCAGATGGTCGGTCCAGCTGCGCGCCTGTCCAAGAGCGTTGGTATTCGTGCGGCGGAAAAAATATGTTTGCACGTCCATCTGCTGGATGTTGAACTCGCCGCTGGCGATCTTCTTGTGCACCCACTGGTGGCTGGGGTTGA
The DNA here is from genome assembly GCA_035635915.1 of Burkholderiaceae bacterium. Classification (GTDB taxonomy): domain Bacteria; phylum Pseudomonadota; class Gammaproteobacteria; order Burkholderiales; family Burkholderiaceae_F; genus JAKANT01. Next base: position 1,902 of record DASQAE010000235.1, read on the forward strand.
AGCGCCGCGTGTGACCGCACATCGCGACCAGGCCGGCCTTCCTCTGCAGGGCCACGACCTCTTCGGCATCGGCCAGTTTGTCGGCGAGCGGGATCTCCACCTGCACATGCTTGCCCGCCTTCAGGCAGGCGATGGTCTGCGCGGCGTGCATCTGGGTGGGCGTGCACAGGATGACCGCGTCGAGTTCCTTGAGAGCCAGGCTGTCACTCAGGTCGGTACCTGCGTGAGCGACACCGTACTGAGCGGCGACTTCCCGGGTCTTGGCGAGGTCGCGGCCGATGACCGACACCACCTCGACGTCGGCAATGTTCTTGATGCCGTCCAGGTGCTTGGTGCCGAAAGCACCCGCACCGATCAGCGCGACCTTGATGCTCTTGCTCATGCTTGTTCCTCCAGGATCAGGTGGCCCACCGCCGTATTCGAAGCCGGCACGTGATAGAAACGATGCACGACCCGTGGCGGCTTGCCGCCGTTGACGTCGGCCATCGCGCCGCGGGCGATCAGCCACATCACCAGTTCGATGCCCTCGGACCCCGCCTCACGCACGTAGTCGATGTGCGGCACGCCGGCAAGACCCGCCGGATCGGCGATCAGACGGTCGAGAAACCGGTTGTCGAACTCCTTGTTGATCAGCCCCGCGCGTGGCCCTTGCAACTGATGGCTCATGCCGCCGGTGCCCCAGATCTGCACGTTGAGCGGTTGATCGAACGACTCGATCGCCTTGCGGACTGCCTGGCCGAGCATGAAGCAGCGCCGGCCCGA
>DASQAE010000236.1:0-1550 GCA_035635915.1 Burkholderiaceae bacterium
GACCGCGGTCAACGCCGCGCCCGCGACCTTGCCGCCACGCTGCTCGATGCGCGGTGCGACCAGTTTTGCCAGCCGCTCATCATCGGCTTCCTTCATGTACTCGCCGTTGAGCCAGAGCAGCTTGTCGATGTTGTACTGCGCCGGCGCACGATTCACATGCGTCAGGTCGAACCACTGCACCGTTTGTTCGCGCGTGAATTTTTCGTCGTCGCCGTGGCTCCAGCCGAGGCGTGCCAGATAGTTGAACAGCGCTTCCGGCAGGAAACCATCCTCCTCGTATTGCAGGACGCTGACTGCGCCATGGCGCTTGGACAGTTTCTGGCCGTCCGGACCGAGGATCATCGGCAGATGGCCGAACAGCGGCAGGCTCGCCTTCTCGCCCAGGATGGCGCGATAGATATTGATCTGGCGCGGCGTGTTGTTGACGTGATCGTCACCACGCAGGATATGCGTGATCGTCATGTCGATGTCGTCGACCACCACTGCGAAGTTGTAGGTGGGCACGAGATCGGAACGCGCGATGACCAGGTCATCCAGCTCCGCGTTCGCAATCGAAATCGGTCCCTTCACCAGGTCGTCCCAGGCAACCACGCCGGAATCCGGATTGCGAAAGCGAATCACCGGCGCTACGCCCTCGGGCGGCAAACGCCCATGCGCGTTTTCCGGACGCCAGCGGCCGTCGTAGCGCGGCTTCTCGCCACGCGCCATCTGCGCTTCGCGCAGTTGCTCCAGTTCCTCTTTGCTCGCGTAGCAGCGATATGCGCTTCCTTGCGCAATCAACTGGTCGATCACTTCGCGATAACGACCGAAGCGCTCGGTCTGCCGGATCGGACCTTCGTCGTAGTTCAGATCGAGCCACGCCATCGAGTTGATGATCGTGCCCACCGCCTCTTCCGTCGATCGTTCGAGGTCGGTGTCCTCGATGCGCAGGATGAACTGGCCACCGTAGTGGCGCGCAAACGCCCAGCAGAACAGCGCCGTGCGCGCGGTGCCCAGGTGCAGCATGCCGGTGGGACTTGGCGCGATGCGTGTACGAACAGTCATTGAATGTCGTTCCGAAGTGCAGCCGAGGGATCTCAGCCGCTCGATTACCCGAGGTCGCGCGCCTTCGGCTCCGGAGGACGAACGCCGAACTTCTCGCTCCACGGGGCCAGCGCAGGCAGGATGCTTGGGAAGAGCGCCGCGCCTTCGACGAGCGCCCGCTTCTTGCGCGCCAGGCCCTGCTCACCCGGAATACGCACCGCATCGACACCGGGCCGCGGTGCAGTCGTCCGGCACGCGTGCGCCAGCCACGCGGTCTGGCGTTCGAATTCCGAACGGCCGGAAAAACGCGACGAGTCGAACACCTGCACCCAGACCGACGCACCCCATCCACTCGGCGCATCGGCGCGGCCGAATCCGCTCAGCGCCTGCGTCAGCGCTTCGATGACGAGCGCGAGCGCATAACCCTTGTGACCGTGATCGACACCGCCGACCGGCAGCAGGCTGCCCTTCGGATCGCCGGTCATGACCTTCGGATCATCGGTCGGATTGCCCTGCGCATCGAGCGC
>DASQAE010000237.1:0-3225 GCA_035635915.1 Burkholderiaceae bacterium
GACCGCTGCGCCGGCAGCGACGAGCGCGGCAGCGCGCTGGATTCGGTTCAACATCGTCTCCTCCGTAAGTACAAACGTCGTGCCGCTTATTCGCACAGCGCGCGAATGTCGGCTGGGATCTGGATCGAGCGCAAGCGGCCGTCTTCGCGCTTCACGAACGCTCGCGTTTCGCGGCCTTCACACAGCACCTCGTCGCCGCGCAGGACCGCGTGGTGCTGCACGAACACCTTGGCGCGCCACTCTTCCACCCGTGTATGCACCTCGATCCGTTCCGGATAGGTCGCAGCGCGCATGAACTTGACACTTACCTCGAGCAGCGGCGTGCCGACGATGCCGCGCGATTGTTCGAGTTCGCGCCATGGCGGCACGCCACACACCGTGAAGAAATTCAGGGAAGCGGCGTCCATCCAGCGCAGGAAGTTCGGATAGAACACGATTCCTGCGGGGTCGCAGTCGCCGAACTGGATGGTGACGGGAAAAACGACGATCTTGCTCATCACGATCCTGCTTGTGTACGCTGCGGCAGCAGAATCCATGGATCGTCCCGGCTGCCGAGATAGAGCGCCTCGACGAGGGCGGCGCGCTGTTTCAGCACCGCGCGCTGGTTGATCGAACCTTTGTCGGTGATTTCGCCGTTGTCGATCGAAGGTGGCTCGGCCAGCACGTGCGCGCGCGCGACCCGGTTGGCGCTGCCGGTGCCCGCGAGCCACTGGCGATCTACCAGCGCCTGGAAGAAAGCGCGCACCGCCGGCGCGTGCACGACCTCGGCGCCGGACGCGGTCGCAGCGGCACCCGCAAGGCGGCGGCATTCATCGAGACGCGCGAAGATCAGGATGCCTACATCGTCCCGATCCAGGCCGGTGACGACCACATCCTGTACATAAGGTGCACCGTCGAGGATCACGCGTGCTCGCAACGGTCCGACGCTGACGAACGTACCGGTCGAAAGTTTGAAATCCTCGGCGATGCGGCCATCGAACATCAGTCCCGCGTTCGGATCGTTGGGATCGATCATTTTCACCGCATCGCCCGTGCAGTAGAAGCGTTCCTCGTCGAAGACGTCCGCGGTCTGTTCCGGCGCGCGCCAGTAGCCGGGCATCACGTTCGGTCCGCGGAAACGGACTTCGATCTTGTCCGCCAACGGCACCAACTTCACTTCGACGCCGGGACAGGGCAGACCGACATGACCGGAGCGCACGACATCGCCGACCGCAAATGTGCACGACGGCGCGGTTTCCGTCATGCCGAGTCCGGTGAAGGTGCGGATACGTTCGCCGACCGTGCGCTCGCCAAGCCGATCGAGTTGATCCCACACCGCCTGCGACAGGCCTGCACCCGAGAAGAAAAACGCGTGCACGCGGGAAAACAGCGTCGTGCGCAACCGGTCGTCGCTCTCCATCGCGGTTGCGATCTCCTCGAATCCCTTGGGCACGTTGAAGTAGACGCTGGGCGCGATCTCACGCAGATTGCGCAGCGTTTCGCCGATGCCCTGCGGCGTGGGCCGCCCGTCGTCGATGTACAGCGTGCCGCCGTTTACGAGCGCGATGCCCACGTTGTGGCTGCCGCCGAACGTGTGGTTCCACGGCAGCCAGTCGACGAGTATCGGCGGCTCCTGCGCAAGAAAGGAGAACGTCTGCCGGATCATCTGCTGGTTTGCGCACAGCATCCGATGGTTGGTGATCACGCCCTTCGGTTGTTTTGTGGAGCCGGACGTGAACAGGAACTTGACGATCGTGTCGGGCGCAACGCGCGCATGGGCCGCGTCGAATGCGGCGCCCGGCCGCGCGGCCAGCAGCGCTGCAAAAGGGGTCACCGCACGGCCGCCCGCTTGCCCGCGCGCGATGACAACTTCGGTCGCGTTATCGACGGCCGCCGTGATGGGGCGCGCATAAGCGGTGCCGTCTGCAGCGAAGACGAGCCCCGGCGTGAGGGTTGCCAGGATGTGGCGCAACTTGCCGAAGTCCTGCGACACCAGGGAATAGGCAGGGGAGATCGGCGTGAACGGCACACCGGCATACATCGCACCAAACGCCAGCGTCAGATGTTCGAGATCGTTCTCGGACAGGATTGCAATCGGCCGCTCGGGGCTCAGACCACGCGCGACCAATGCGCTGCCCACCGCGCGTGCGTCACGGCGCATCTGCGCGTAGCTGACGCGTTTCCAGTCGCCACCCTCGACCCGCTTGGCTATGAACGTCCGATCGGGCGCAGCCACGGCCCAATGATCGAGGCACTGCGTGAGCGTGTCCGGAAACGCGCCCAGTTCCACCTGCGAGCGCAATACGATGCTGCCGTCGCGACGACGCTCCATCGACGCCGAACGGCATGCGCCGATACCTGCGTCGCGGTAGCGCGGTGCTGAGCTCATCAGGCCTTACGTACCTTGGCGGCGCGACCTTCGAGAAAATCGCGCATGCGTTGCTTTGCGGCCTCATCGCCCTGCGCGATCGCGGCCATCAGCGATTCGACGAACAAACCGTCGGACTGCGCCATGTCGGCGATGCGCGGCAGTGCCTGCATGACGGCAAAGTTCGACAGCGGCGCATTGGCGGCGATGCGGCGCGCAAGGTCGAACGCACGTGAGGTTGCCTGACCGGCGCCGACCAGGTAGTGCGAGATGCCGGCGGCGTGGCCCTCGGCGGCATCGAGCACCCGGCCCGTGAGCATCATGTCGGTCATGCGCGCAACGCCGATCAGTCGCGGCACGCGCGCCGATCCTCCACCGCCCACAAAAAGACCGCGTTGCCCCTCCGGCAGGCCATAGAACGCCGTGTCTTCGGCGACCCGGATGTGGGCGGCGCTTGCGATTTCCAGGCCGCCGCCGACAACCGCTCCGTGCATGGCCACGACCACCGGCACACGCCCGAACTGAATTTGCTCGAAGGCAGCGTGCCACGCACGCGAATGCAGAATCCCTTCAGCGACTGTTCGATCCTGCAGCTCCGAAAGATCGAGACCGGCGCAAAAATGCTCGCCGGCGCCGCTCAAGACCACGGCGCCCGTAGCCGGCGGAAGATTGACGAAGGCGGTGTGCAATTCGGCGATCAGCGCATCGTTGATCGCGTTGCGTTTTTCCGGTCGATCAAGGCGCAGATGCACGATGGCGCCATCGATGGTCACCTGCAGCAGTCGCAGGGACGCCAGTGCAGGGGGGAGCGATTTCGATTGGTTTTGCATTCGTCCGCAAACGTGTTGCCAGATCGGGGCGGATCTTGCCGGAATATT
>DASQAE010000238.1:0-1988 GCA_035635915.1 Burkholderiaceae bacterium
CGTGGCAGGCGACCGGGCACTGGTGCATCTCGCTCAGGTCGTGAAGGCGACATTGCGTCCCACCGATCTGCTCGCGCGCCTGGGTGGCGAGGAGTTCGCCGTGCTGTTTCCCGCCACCGAACTCGAGGAGGCGGCCCAGGCTACCGAACGCCTGCAGAAGGAACTGGTGCGCAGCAACTTCGCGTTCGAGGGCCAGCGCGCTGCGGTGGCGTTCTCGGCTGGTGTCGCGAGCTGGCGCCGTGCCGAGGTGCTGGAGGAACTGATCCGCCGCGCTGACGCCGCGCTTTACGCCGCCAAACGCGCGGGCAAGAACCGCGTGTCAAAGGCCCAGGAGTGATGGAACTACATTAGGTCGCACGCGCGCAGCGCAGCGACTCCGATATCTCCCCTCCCACGCTCCAGCAGGGGAGGGGCGGGGGTGGGGGCACTAAATTCTTCCGCAAAACATGGGCTCATCGCCCGTTCCGCTCCCACCCTGGCCCTCCCCCGCAAGCGGAGGAGGGGACTAACGATCACTCCACCAACCCATGCTTGATCGCGTAGTGCGTCAGCTCCGCGTTGTTGCTCATCCCCATTTTTTCCAGGATGCGTGCGCGGTAGACGCTTACGGTTTTTGGGCTCAGCGCCAGTTCTTCCGCGATATCGGACAGGCGTTTGCCTGACGCGATCAGCCGCAGCGTTTGAAATTCCCGGTCCGACAGTTTGTCGTGCGCGGCGCCTTCCTGCGGCGCGTTCAGGTTCTCGATCAGGGCCTGCGCGATCTCCGGCGTGACGTACTTGCGACCTGCGATCACCTGGCTGATCGCTTCGACCAACTTCTCCGGCGCACTTGCCTTGTTGAGGTAACCCGCGGCGCCGGCGCGGAAAGCGCGCACCGCGTATTGGTCTTCGGGATACATGCTGACGATCAACACCTTCAGGCGCGGCATCTCCTCGCGCAGCACTTTGAGGATGTCGATGCCGTTTTTGCCCGGCAGGCTCACGTCCATCACGACCAGGTCGACGTCGCCATGCTGGCGCAGGGCGGTGCGCAACTGGCCGTAGTCGCCGGCCTCGGCCACCACGGAAACGTCCGGATGCTCGGCAACGATCTGCACGATGCCGCGCCGGACGATGGCGTGGTCGTCGACGACGATGGTTTTGACAGTCATGGCTGCAAGGTTACCGGCACGCACTAGCCTGCGTCGGTCCACTCCTTTTCGCGCTGGACCGGCGTTGCGGGCGCGGTCGGGACTGAACCCGGTGGGATCGAGAACATGACGGTGGTGCCGCGACCGGGCGCGCTGTTGACTTCGGCCCAGCCGCCGAACCCCCGTGCACGTTCGAGCAGGCCGCGCACGCCGAAGCCGGGGGTGGCCGTCAGGGCGCGTGTGTCGAAGCCGACGCCGTTGTCGGCGACCTCGAGCGAAACCTCGTCCTGCGCGGCGAAAAGCTGCACGGAAACCCGTTGCGCGTGCGCATATTTGGTGACATTCGCAAGCGCCTCCTGCGCGACGCGATAAAGCGCAGCGGCGCGATCGGGTGCGATCTCCACCTCTTCGCGATTGGTTTCGAACTCGGCCGTTACGCCGGTGCGACTGCGAAACCCTTGTACCAGCCATTGCAGAGCGGCAACCAGTCCGGCATCGAGGACCGGCGGCCGCAGGTCATGTTGGATGCGGTCGCTTGCGGTGACCGCGTGCGCCAGCAGTTCCTGCATCGCGTTGATGTGCGGCGCTGCCCACGACCGACTCTCGAGCTCCCGCGCCAGCCGTGCGAGTTCGAACTTGAGCGCGGTCAGGGTGGTCCCTATGTCGTCGTGGATCTCGCGCGCGATCACGCGCCGCTCGTCTTCCTTCACCCGCTCCAGGTGTTGCGTCAGGGCATGCAGCTTGGCTTCGCTTTCGGCGAGGGCCTGCGTCTGCTTGCGCGCGTTGCGCCGCACCTCGGCTGCCTGCAGGCTGCGCCGCAGCGCCGGAGCCAGCCGGAACATGCGCGCCTTGAGGATA
>DASQAE010000239.1:0-4855 GCA_035635915.1 Burkholderiaceae bacterium
CGCGCCGCGTGACAACACGGCCGTCACGCTGACTCCGGCGCTCTCCAAAGCCGATCAGACGCCGTGGACGGCGCGGGTGCGGGTACTCGAGCCCGGCAAGGCGAGCTCAGTGCTCGTGATCGCCCTGTTGCGCCACGCCCCCTCCGTCGCGGCCGATGGTGTTGCCACCGAGGCGGGTCGTTTCGCGGCGGGTGTGGGCGGGGCGGGCGCGCGCCCGTGGTTTCGCGACGAAGGCGGGCGCCTTGTGGTTCCCGCGGGCTTGCCGCTGCCCCCAGTCGCAAACCTGGAAAAGGAGTTTCCACTCGCTTACTGCGCGGTGGCCGATGAACGGCCGCACCTGAACGGCGCTTGGCAGGCTTTGCTTGAAGGTGGCGAGTCGTTCGACCAGCGCGTGACCATCGTGGACGCGCGCGGCGCATTGCGCCAGGTTCGTATCGTGGCGGTGATGCGACCGCCGTCAGCGCAGCATCCGGGCGCGCGACCAATCATCGGCGCGATCGCGCCTGCGCGCGCCGACCGCGGGGGCGCGGACTTCGGCCTGGCCGAACTTGCGCGCCAGTTGCCGGTGCTGATCTGGCTTGTGGACGCAACCGGGCGCGTGATCTACACGCATGGCACGGAAGCGTGGCGCTGGGGCATGCAACGCCCTCCGGATGAGCGACCGCTGTGGTTCGACGCCTTCGCCTTGCGCAACGGTGCGCGGCTCGATGTACAGACGGCGTTGCAGCGAGCGCTTGCCGGCAAACCGACCTACGACCTCATCAACGGCCGGACCACACGCACTGGTGGCCGCATCGTGTTGCGCAGCCACTTCGTTCCGTACAAGGGTGCGGCACCGCCCGGCATGGCACACGCCGGTACGCTCGTGCTCGATACGATCGCCGCCCCTGAGCAACTGGCCGAGATCGACCGGCTGAGGCGCAGCAAGGCGCAGTACCGCGCTCTGGTCGAAGCCTCGACCAGCCTGATATGGGCCTGCGATTCGCAGTTTCGCTTCACGTTCGTAAGCCGGCGCGCCGCGCGCGAGGTCTACGGTTACGAACCGGAGGAACTCATCGGGGGTTCGCTCGCGCGCCTGTTCGCAAGCGGTCCCGATCAGACTGGCGCGCGCCAGACTTTGGCAAAACTGCGCGTCGGCGAGCGGTTGCGCAACGTCGAGATGGTGCATGCGTCAAAAAGCGGCAGCAAACTCGTCGTGTCGGTGAGCGCGGTGCCGATGAAAACAAGCGAGGGTGGTTTCGGCGGCGCGATCGGAATGAACGCCGACCTTACCGTTCTCAAGCTGCGCGAGCGCCGGCTCACCGAGGCGCTGCGCATCGAGCGCACCGTGCTCGACTCGGCAGGACAAGCGCTTGCAGTGGTCAAGGATGGCCTGGTTGCACGCTGCAACGACGCGTTCCTGAATCTGCTTCAGGCCGATCCCGCAGTGCTGGCGCGTTCGCCGCTCGCCGACTATTTCGCCACTGCCGATGAATGGACCACGATTACCGGCGCCGCCGACACCGCCCGCGCCCAGGATCGTGCGGCCACGCGCGAGGTGCAGATCCGTCGCGGATCGCGCGCGGCCGGCCAGTCGACGGCATGGTGCCAACTTACCGCGCGCGCGATCGCCGCCGGCGAGTACGTGGTCGTGCTCGCCGATATAGACCACATTCGCCAGCGCGAGGAAGATGCGCTGCATGATGCAAACCATGATGAGCTGACCGGGCTGCCCAACCGGCGTCTGCTTGCCTCGCGCGCTGCGTCCGCTTTCGCCGCAACCGCGCTGCGCAATGCGCGCTGCGCGTTGTTTGCCATCGATCTCGATGGCTTCAAAGAGATCAACGATGTTTATGGCCACGACGTGGGCGACCGCGTGTTGCGCGAGATTGCGGCCCGGTTGGCGCGCGCGATGCGGCCGCAGGACACGGTCGCGCGGCGCGGTGGCGACGAGTTCGCGGTGCTGGTGCCGGACACGGGACATCGCGTCGACATCGAGCGCATCGTGCATCGCGTGCTGGCCGCGCTCGCGCAGCCGATTGACTTGGCGGGGACCAACGTGTCGGTATCGGCCAGCGTTGGAATCGCGCTCGCGCCGGATCACGGCAACGATCTGGAGCGCCTGTTGCAGCTTGCCGACCTCGCGATGTATGAAGCAAAGCTGCGCGGCAAGAACCGTTATGCGTTCGCCGCCGAGGCGGGTGGCCACCTCACGCCAACAGCGCCGCGCGCTGCTGCGGCGTCCTGAACTGGTCCAGCCACCACTCGAGTGCTTTGCCACGTGCGTCCGCGCGCCACGCGACGTGCAACGAAACGCCTGCGCCGTCATCGCGCGTTTGTTCGGTGATTCTGACCACCAACTCGCCGCGTTTGATGGCGTCACGCGCGATCGGCTCCGGCAGGTAGCCCACGCCGAGGCCGGCCGTTTGCGCCGCCAGTTTGGCTTGCATCGTCGGCACAATCAGAACCTCAGGCGCTCCGAACAATCCCGCGGTGCGCGGCGCGAGTAGCTGCGACGTATCGGCCACGACGACCTGGCGATAGCGGCGCAACTCTGCCAGCGGTAGCGGGGCCGGCACGCCCGCCAGCGGGTGATTCGGCGCGATCGCGAACACGAATGGCATGTGGCCGATTTCGAGCGTTCGATACGCCACGCCGAGCCGGGTGGCCTCCGGTCCTGCTTGTGAAGCGCCGATCGCGAGATCGGCTCGACCCGCGCCGAGCGCATCCCAGGTTCCGCCCAGCACTTCATGCATCACCCGGACCTGCGTCGGCGCGACTTCGCAAAAGCGTGCGAGGTGCGGCAGCAGGCGCTCGAACGCGATCACGCCATCGAGCGCGACGCGCAGTTCCTGCTCCCAGCCGCGGGCCACGCGCTTGACCCGGCGCACCAGATCGTCCGCGGCGGCGAGCAGATGCCGCCCTTCGCGCAGCAATTCGGCTCCGGCGGCGGTCAGCTGTGCGCGATGGCCGCGTCGATCAAAGAGGAGCACGTCGAGATCGTCCTCCAGCCGGCGCACCGAGTACGTGACCGCGGAAGGCACGCGTCCCAGCGCTCTGGCGGCCTGTGCGAAGCTACCGTGGCGCACGATGGCGTCGACGAGTTGCAACGCCTCCAGGGTCAGCACGGGTGCGGCGTCAGGCATTCAGTTCTCTTGAATGGTTTCGTCAGTTCCGAACGACTACCGATGCCGTCCGGGTACCACAAGATAACGGGTTTCCAGGCTAGATACGGCGAATACAAAATCGCCGCATCGTGCAAACGATCTGAATGACCGACAGGAGTCCTTGATGATCAGCTTGCGACGCGGATCGGAACGCGGCTACGTCGATTTCGGCTGGCTGCGCTCGTTTCACAGTTTTTCGTTCGGCGACTACTACGACCCGCGCCACATGGGGTTTTCGCGGCTGCGCGTCATCAACGAGGACCGGATTGCTCCCGGAAGCGGTTTCCCTACCCACGGGCACCGTGACATGGAGATCCTGAGTTACGTGCTCGAAGGCGAACTGGCGCACGAGGACAGCATGGGCAACGGCTCGGTGATCAAGCCGGGCGACGTGCAACGGATGTCGGCAGGAACCGGCGTGCGCCACTCCGAATACAACCACGCGCGCGACGCGACGACGCACTTCCTGCAGATCTGGATCGAGCCCAACGTTGCGGGTATCGCACCAGGCTACGAGGAGCGAAATTTCCCGACCGAAGAAAAACGCGGAAAGTTGCGCCTCGTCGCTTCGCCCGACGGCGCAGAGGGATCGGTGCACCTCCACCAGGATGCGCGGATGTACGTCGCCCTGGTCGACGGCGAAGAAGTGATCGAACAAAAACTCGATCCGGCGCGGCGCACGTACGTGCATGTCGCCCGCGGCGAACTCGAAGTCAACGGCGAAAAATTGGCCGCCGGCGACGCCGCGATGCTCACTAGTGAAAGGCAGCTTGTGTTGCGTTCCGGGCGCGAAGCCGAGGTACTGACGTTCGACCTGCCGTAGCGAGAAATCACCGCGCCGCCGGGAAAACAAAACGGCCGGGCGACGATCGTCGTCCGGCCGTTGTTAGTTGCGGTTTGCGTCAGACCAGCGCGAGTTCCGCGCGTGCGCCCTTGGCGATCCAGGCAACCGCACTGGATACCGCGCCGGCCGCATGATGGGGCGCGGCGCTGAGCGATTTCCAGTCGTGCACGCCGAGCTCGTACAAGCTCTGCCGGCGCGGCTGGCCGGTCACGTGATCAAGGCTTCCTGCCGGCACAAGTTCGATGAAACTCGCGCCGTTCAGCAGGCGCTCAAACAACACGTGGCCGCGCGGGCAATTGGCATAGAGCTTCTGGGCGTCGAGTGCGGTGAACATCAGGTCCGCGGCGGCAAGCAGCATTTCGTTTGCCGCATCGCGCTCGGCGAAATCCGGCTGGACGAACCAGCGCAACATCCATGCGCCCTTTTCGATGGCACGCAGTTCTACCCAACCGACAAAATCGTGCGACTGCTTGCGTACCACGGCCATCAGGTACCGGTTTCCGCGCAGCCATTCGGTCTGCGCCGTACGCACGAATTCGGCCACCTCGGCTTCGGTCTGCGGAGCGGCGCCGCCCCAGCAGCGCGCGAAGTCGGGGTGCGTCAAGACGGCGTTGATGCGCGCGATGTCGGCATCGTCCAACTGACGCAGGACGCAGTGATTGGAAAACCAGCGAAAAAAGCGCGGTAGCTGCGTGTAGCGGCGCGCGGTGCCGGCAAGCGGCATGGCTTTGCGAACGGTGTGCATGGCCGTATCCCTTGTAACTCGGGACGCCAAGACGCGCGTCCCTGGTTTCTACCCCCGCGACGGCACTCGTGTGTTCTGGTTAACCGTTCGCAGCGCGTATTGTGGGGATCGACCGGATGG
>DASQAE010000240.1:0-6289 GCA_035635915.1 Burkholderiaceae bacterium
GCGCTGACTGTCGGCGCCAAGGTCGAGGCCGGCGCAGCCGCGTGCGTCATCGGTTCGACAACAAAATCCGCCGCACGCTTCGAAAGGCTCGACAGGTGTCGAGCAGCGGCCGTCGTGCGTTCATCACCGCTCGATGCCGCAACCAGCGCCGTCGCCGCATTCGAAAGCTGGGCAAACCGTTCCACGAAGAACCGCCACGCGCTGCTGCCGGGCGGCAACGCCGCGGAGTCGCGCAGGACCGTGAACGAAATTCCCGCGTTGCAATCTGGATTGGAGGGTCCGGCTGGAAGGCGCGCCGCGCGCTCGGCGAGCAGTGCAAGCGCGCGCATGAGTCCGATCGCGAGATCGACCGCCAGCGCCTTCTGTGGATCTGGCCGCGGTATCGCGTATGTGTAAGCCAGCAGGCGCAACATCAGGCCGTACGCTGCATTGGCAAGATCGACTGTCTCTGCGGCCAGCTCATCTTCGATCCATACGCGCCCCTGCGGTCGCGGTGGTCGGCGCAGGACCGGATTGGTTGCTGCCGGATGCGCGGGCACGAATGCCGGATTGCGCGCACGCAGCGCGTGGTATTCCGCGCGAATCGCGAGAAACTTCGAAAAGTGCGAACCGACAGAATCCTTGGGCGCTCCCTCACCCTGCAGGACGATCGCATCGAACGCCGCGAGCGCCGTCTTCATGCAGACCACGGGGCGTGCACCGTCGAGATCGATCTCGTCGTGGGAAAGTTGCAACGAACTCTCGCCGCAAAACGCGCGCCGCTCGCCGAGCTGCGCAACGAAACTGCGCAGCCGATCGCCCAACGTCGTGTAGAAGGCGCCGACGGTTTCGTAGTCGAGTCCCATCGGTGTCAGGCGTGGCACGCCCACGGCACGCACGAAGTTGCGCTCCGGCGCAAATCCCTCGCCGTCGGGTTCGTCCGAGCCTTCGGGCCGCTCGAGATGGATGAAGTGCTGCAGCGTGGCCGGCGAAAACGGCGCAAGCTTTACCACCACGCCCGCAGGGAGATAACCCGGATCGAGCGGGAAGTTGTTGCGCCCGACGCGCGGCGCCACTCCAAGCGCGACCGTGATGTTCCACACCGCGGCGAGGTGACCCATCTCCTCGATTGCGACATCGACGATGACGCGGTGCCAGCGTGCAACCGCGGCCGCCTCTTCAGGCGTCAATCCTTCCTTCTCGCCGGACTTGAGACTGAACGCGGCATAGAGATAAGTGCACATCAGGTTGTGTTCGAGCTCCGCAGCTTCGTGCAGAGCGTGCACGAGCTGCTCGCGGCTCGGCACGAGCAGGTCGGGCGCTGCGTCATTCATGCGGGACTCCTTGCAGTGTGCGGTGGTGTCGCGTCGTCAGCGGGAGGATAGGCCTCGTCTCACGACCGCAGGCCGCGCGGTCTGCGCGCGGCGCAATAGCATGGCAGGCGTCAATGGTCTTCGCACCACCCAACCGGTCAGGCGCCGGCACGTTCGCATTGGCGTCGGGTAACTCGATCGGCGGATCAACTACTTGGTCGATATCACCACGAGGCGGTTGTTGCCCGACTCGGCGCCCCACGCCTCACCCGCGCGGCCATGCATCTGGCGCACCGCCGCGCCCGATTCGCTGCTCGGAAAACTTTCGAATTTCTCGGTCGCGGGATCGAAGCGCACGATCGCGTTGGCGCTGAAGTCGGTCAGCCAGACCTTGTCGTTCTCGTCGACGTAAACCGAATAGGCATGCGGCGAATCGCCCGGCAGCTTCCATTGTTGCCAGCGTTTTGCCGCCGGGTCGTACACGCTGACCTGGCCCGAGTTCCATTCGCTGATCCACAACCTGCCCTTTGAATCGGACCATACGCGGCGCGCGCCCTGCCGCGGCGTCGGTGGTTCGATCACCGTTGTGGCGCCGGTTCTGATGTCGACCTGGGCCAGGTGGCTGCCGGCGAGCGAGACGTAGTAGACGTCGCCCGAGGGCGTCGCGGTGATGCCGTACGGTCCGCGGCCGTGCGGCGCTTCCCATACTTTCGTTTCGCCGCTCCTGGGATCGACGCGGCCGTAATAGCCGCTTTGTCCGGTGAACCACAGCACGCCGTTGCGATCGAACGCGGCGGTGTTCAGATTCGTATAACCCGAACTGCTGGGCAGCGGAAACGTCTTCACCGCGCGCGTTTGCGGATCGACGCGCACGATTGCATTTAATCCACCATCGGTCACCCACGCCGCGCCGTCGGGCCCGACGATTACGCCGTGGGGCGCGGAATTACGCCCCAACGGAATCTGCTCCGCCTTGCCGGTGCGTGGATCCAATCGACCGAGCGCACCCGCGCGCTGCGCTGTGTACCAGACGGTTCCGTCCGGTGCCGGCGCAACGTCGTGCGGGCCGGCGCCCGATGGCAGCGGGAAGTAACGAACCTGCTGTGCACTGGCGGCCACCATCCACATTGCAGCGGCCGTTGCGAAAACGAGAAACCAAAAGCGCCTTTGCATCTTGACCTCCGCAGCTGTGAACGGGGATATTTTCTCTCGTGGAGACGGCATGCAGTATGCGGCCCCGACCCTGGCCCTCCCCCGCACGCGGGCGAGGGGACAGCGGTCAGCAAGCGTTCGACAGACAACCTTGCTTCAAGTTTGAGGTTCGAAGTCAAGGAAGGCGAAGCAACCGTGTTCAGCCCGACGCTGCCGGCAAAGCGACGCCGGTGGCACGGCTTCAAGCGGCGGACTGGATCAAGGCCGTGGCGCACTAGCGATCGCGTCACGCAGCACGTGCAAGGCCGCGCGCATCCTTTCGCCCCACGCCCTTGAAAAAGGTGTAGCAAAACACGCCGTCCGCCTCGGTCGTTCGATACAAGTCGCGGATGCCTGCATCAAAATGCGCCGGCTCGATCAGGTGCTGCGCGAGTGCGGGCTCGCGCACGCCTTCGATCATCGCGGTGAAGGTCTTGCGGGTGAAACCGTCGACCAGGTCGGGGCGGCTCGAGTCGACGTACACCATGCGTGGCGAGACACGAACCGCGGCAAAACCCGCCGCGACCATCAGCGGGTAGACCTGACGCCCGATCAACGCATTGCCGCCTGCATTCTGTTGCAGTCTGACCTGGCACTGGATCGCCGCGTGCGCCGCGGCGCTGTCGGGATGGAAGTAAGTCGAGCCGTGATCGCCTTCGATGACGGTGATGGTGCCGCCGGGCCGGAGCAGGCGCTCGAGAATCTGCAGCGCCTGCACCGGGCGCGCCAGGTGCTCGAGGACAAAACACACGAAAACGTGATCGAACGATTCCGCCTCGAACGGCAGCCTGAAGATGTCGGCCTGGCGGAACTCGACGTTGGTGAAACCGGCGCGTTCGATGCGTTGTTCGGCCTCAGCGAGCGAACCGGCAGAGACATCGATCGAGGTGAAGTGCGCATGCGGACTGCGCCGCGCAAGCGTGATCGTCTGCGCGCCCACACCGCAGCCGGCCTCGAGCACTCTGCTACCGCGCGGATATTCAGTGTCCGAGTGCAGCAACTCGACCAAGGTCCCGGCCTGGTCCTGCAGCCGCTCGTTTTCGCGCGCGTGATAGCCGTGCACATAAGTTTCGGTCATGAGGCCACTCCCGTTCCGGTGTGCATACCACGAAGGATAAGCGGCAGTGCGGGTCGAAGATCGAACAACATCTCGTGCTCGGCCGCGAGCGCGTCGGCCTCAGGGGCGCCCGGCGCAACGCAGATGAAGACATGGTCCAGTTCGAGCGTCACGGTCGATCAAGCTTGGTCGGGGTAGTCAGCGGCGCTGTCGGAGCAGACAATCGAACGCAAGGGGCAGGTGGTCTGATCAAGTCTGCACGGCATGCCCATGTGATGTCCAGGCCAGCCGATTTTGAGATCAATTCGTCGCATCCTTGTTTCGAGGACGAACATGTCAACCGGACGTCGACGAGCCGCCGCAGCGCAGGGAAGTTCAGCCACAGGACCCGAAGGCGGCCATCGCGCGTCCGCCCACAGCGTAATCGCCAAATGGAACTCGGTTGCCGGGCGGCGGCTCTTGCTGCAACTCGTGCGCGGCGAAGTACGAGTCGAACGCGCGTTGCAACCGCTTGACCTGCAGCGCTGGGAACACTCGTGGCTTGTGTGGGTGTTGGGACGAAACCGGGGCGTGCGTCGACAATCCTTGCAGAAGCAAAAGTTCGTGGCTAGCGGCCTTGCAATCGAGCTGGACGATCTGCGGAAACGCCAGGCGCAGCGCCGCTCGACGCTACCAGCGAATCAACGCCGGTTTCGCGGTATCCGCCAGCATCTTGACCTGCTCGCCCGCTCGTTAGGCGCGCCGGCGGGCGGCAACGAATGGAATGAATGGCGCAGAAAACATCCGCACCTCAGGCCGAACCTGCGCGGCGCCGACCTGTCGCATCTCGATCTGAATGATCTGCAACTCGATCACGTGTCGCTTCGAGACGCCGACCTCTCGGGAAGCAACCTCGCGAGCGCCGCTCTCACGAAAACGGACCTGCGCGACGCGCAGTGTTTCAACACCGATTTCAGCGGCGCAGACCTCAAGGAGTCAGAGCTGGAAGGTGCCTGGCTCAATCAAACCAACCTCGCGGAAGCGGATCTCTCGCACGCGCATCTTGGCGGCGCATTCCTCACCGACTGCAGCCTTAACAGAACCTGGCTCGAGGGTGCCGAGCTGCGCGGGACCTACATGTGGGGATGCAGCTACTGGGGCGCCTGGATTGATGAGTCGACCAAGCAGTCCGGCATCAGGATCGCATCGGACTTCGACTGGATCGAATTCGTGATGTCCAACAAATCGCGCGACCCCGCGCTGGCCAACAAGTTGTTCGACATTCAGATCGATGACTTGCGCGTCGCGGATTTCATGTGGCAGATCAAGGACTACCCGGAGCGGGTGGCGGAAATGATCAACGCCGCAACGAGCAAGCTGGTCCTGCTTTTGGGTCGCTTCGAAGGAGAACAAAGAGCGATACTTGACGAGGTGCTTGTGCCAACCCTTGCTGACCTGCACTACATACCGATGGTGTTCGACTTCAAACCGCCGGACAACCGCGACGTGATCGAATCAGTCGCCATCCTGGCCGGCCTGTCGCACTTCGTGATTGCAGACTTGACCGATCCAAGATCCACGCCGCTCGAATCGCAACTGCTCGTGCCGATGCTTGCCGTGCCCTTCTTTCCGATCATCCGCCGAGGAGATCGCGTGTTCAGCATGTTCGCGGATCTGCAGCGCAAGTATCCCTGGGTTCAGCCGCTGGAAATCTACCGAGGGAAGAAGCATCTCGTTCAGCTGCTGAAGGAAAGTATTCTTCTCCGAGCCGAGCGCGTGGCCAAAACCTGGCAGAAACGCAAACGCCGCAGTATCGAGTAGTTCGCTGTCGCTGCCCCGCCAACCATATCCGTACGAACGTTCAAACAAGCAACGGGACCATGTCGACCGTGCACGATGGCCGAGGCGCCGCATGCCGCCGCACTATTCTCTTCGCGGCGGCCTTCGTTGCGTCGCTCGGCTGGGCTCAGCCTTCGAGTGGCCCGATCAAACTCGTGGTTCCGTTCACTCCCGGGACGGGCATCGACCTGATCGCGCGCCAGATCGGCCCCAAACTCGCCGAACGGCTCGGCCGGCCGGTCATCGTCGAGAATAAGGCCGGTGCGTCGGGAAATGTCGGCACTGAATCGGTGGTGCGTGCGCCGGCCGATGGCTCGACGCTGCTCGTGACCGTCAATACGCTGGTCATGAACCGGGCGCTGTTTCCAAAACTTTCCTTCGATCCGGTCAACGACCTCACGCCGGTTTCGCTCACGAGCTGGGGCCAGCTCGTGCTTGTTGCGAGCCGCCACTCGGGCATCGCGTCGGCGCAACAACTCATCCAACGAGCCAAGGCCAAACCGGGTGCCATCAACTACGGCTCCCCCGGCAACGGCACACCGCACCACCTTGCAATGGAGCTGGTCAAGAACCAGGCCAAGGTGTTCATGACGCACATCCCTTATCGAGGCACCGGTCCGGCCGTCACCGATCTGCTCGGTGGCCAGATCGACGTCATGTTCCTGCCGATCCACGTCGCACTTGCCCACGTGAAGGCGGGCAGTCTCACGGCGCTCGCCATCAGCAGCGACAAGCCGCATCCGTTGCTGCCCGATGTGCCGCCACTGCGCGCACTGAACCTCGGCAACCTCGATATCGAAATGTGGTACGGCGTGCTTGCGCCGAAGGGCACGCCGAAGGATGTCGTTGGCCGCTTGAACCAGGAGCTCGGGGAAATTCTCGTCCTGCCCGACGTAAAAGCCGCATTCGAAACCCAAGGCATGACGCCGGC
>DASQAE010000241.1:0-2256 GCA_035635915.1 Burkholderiaceae bacterium
GAGGGCCGACGTGCTTGGTCGACGCGGCGCGGATTCGTCTACCTGGAGAGAGGCTCGAGAACCGTGCTAATCCTAGGTACTTGGCGGAGACGGACGGATTCGAACCGTCGATGCGAGTTTTTGCCCGCATGCTCCCTTAGCAGGGGAGTGCCTTCGACCACTCGGCCACGTCTCCGGGACTGCACTAGCAACTTGCTTTTTCAAGCGACTGCGGGAATCGCGATCGTTTGCCAGACCGGGATCCCTCGCTTGCGCTCGGTATGACACCGCGTACTCGCTATCGATGACACCGCGCACTCGGCGCCGCGCAGTTTAGTCTGCGCTCAACCCCACGGCAACGCGCTCCCTCACGCCGGCTCGTGTTCCAGGCCGAACGCCTTGTGCAGGGCGCGCACCGCGAGTTCCATGTACTTGTCGTCGACCACCACCGAGATCTTGATCTCGCTGGTGGTGATCATCTGGATGTTGATGCCCTCTTCCGCCAGCGTGCGGAACATCAGGCTTGCTATGCCCACGTGCGAGCGCATGCCGATGCCGACCACCGAGACCTTGCAGATCTTGGCGTCGCCCTGGATGCTGGTGGCGCCAATGGCCGCCTTCACCTTGTCCGCCAGCACCTCCATCGCCTTGGCGTACTCGTTGCGATGAACGGTGAACGAAAAATCGGTCATCCCATCCACGCTGATGTTCTGCACGATCATGTCGACATCGACGTTGGCCTCGGCGATCGCACCCAGGATCTGCGAGGCGATGCCCGGCCGGTCGGGCACGCGGGTCAGGGTGATCTTGGCTTCGTCGCGCGAGAACGCGATACCTGAGATGACGGCCTTTTCCATCTTGCTATCTTCCTCGAATGTGATCAGGGTGCCGGACTCGGCCTCCTCGCGAAGCGGCTTCGCGGGATCGGTCAGGCTGGAAAGCACGCGCAGCTTGACCTTGTACTTGCCGGCAAACTCCACCGAGCGAATCTGCAGCACCTTCGAACCGAGGCTCGCCATCTCGAGCATTTCTTCGAAGGTCACCGTGTGCAGCCGGCGCGCCTCGGGCACGATGCGCGGATCGGTGGTGTAGACGCCGTCGACGTCGGTGTAGATCAGGCACTCGTCGGCCTTCAGCGCCGCGGCCAGCGCGACTGCCGACGTATCCGAGCCGCCGCGGCCCAGTGTCGTCAGATTGCCGAACTCATCGGCACCCTGGAAACCCGCCACCACGACGACGTAACCGTCGTCCAGATCGGCGCGCATTTTCTTGTCGTCGATTTCCACGATGCGCGCCTTGGTGAACGCGCTGTCGGTCAACACGTGCACCTGCGGCCCGGTGTAGCTCTTGGCTTTCAGCCCGAGTTCCTTCAGCGCCATCGCCATCAGGCCGATGGTGACCTGCTCGCCGGTCGAGGCGATCACGTCGAGTTCGCGCGGATCGGGATTGGACTGCACTGCCTTTGCGAGCGCGATCAGCCGGTTGGTCTCGCCGCTCATCGCGGAAACGACAACGACAACCTGGTGGCCGGCGCGATGCCATTTGGCAATGCGCTGCGCGACGTTGCGTATCCGGTCGACCGTTCCGACCGATGTGCCGCCGTACTTGTGAACGTAAAGCCCCATGATGAATAGCGACGGGCAAAGGCGCGGATTATATGGAGACGCTGAGATCGCTCCGCTTGCGGCCCCCAACCCTCGCCCTCCCCCGCACGCGGGGGAGGGAACTAGCCGCCGAGCAGCGGCGCATCGGGCTGCCAGGTAAGCATCACGCGCGGGCCGCCCGTGTCCACCAGCCGCACGTCGGCACCCAGGCCGGCCACGAAGATCAGATCCTCCCCGCGCCACACCAGCGGCAGGCGTGCACGCTCGAACTCGGGTACGTTGGCGTCCTGGAACAGGCGCTTGAGCGTCTTCGACGGGCGAGTCGGATGCGGCTTGAACCGTTCGCCGCCGCCGCGGCCGCGCACCTCGAGCGGCGCGCTGCTCAGCCACTCCAACTCGAAGCCCTCGTCCACGCTGGTATCGAAGCGCAGCACGCCCCCCCAGGTGGGAACCGCGATCTCTTCCTCGCCCTGCCAGTTGATCGTCGCTACGTCTCCCGCCGTGCGTTGCGCTTCACGCAGCAGCAGCAGGCCGCGATGGCGGCGCACTTCGCACGCGCCGATACGCAGCAGCAAGCGCGCATCACCGCGCACGGTAAGCGCCTGTGCCAACAGGTCACGCAGGCGCGCACGCGAGATGCTCTCGAGCCCATTTTCCGTGAGCCAGCTGCGCA
>DASQAE010000242.1:0-2756 GCA_035635915.1 Burkholderiaceae bacterium
CAGCGAACCAGGGCTTGTACAACGGCTTCCTCGCGGCCGGATTGATATGGGGCCTGTCGCTGGGAGCGAGCGGTGACCCGATCAAGATCTTCTTTCTCGGCTGCGTCATCGTCGCCGGTGTCTTTGGCGCCTTCACCGCGAACCTGAAGATTCTCTGGGTGCAGGCGCTTCCGGGTGCCATCGCTTTGGCGCTGGTGCTTTTTTCATGATGATCCACGGCAAGTGCCACTGCGGGAACATCTCCTTCTCCCTGACGTGGGAGCCCGATCCCACCGAGATTCCGGCGCGCGCTTGCGGCTGCTCGTTCTGCGTCAGGCATGGCGGCGTGTGGACCTCCAATCCCCGCGGCGCGTTGAAGGTGGTGGTGAACGATCCGTCGCTCGTCTCCGTCTACGCGTTCGGCACGCGCACCGCGGAGTTCCATATCTGCTCGCAGTGCGGCATCGTGCCCGTCGTCACCAGCCGGATCGACGGCCATCTCTATGCGGTGGTCAGCGTCAACGCGTTCGAGGGCGTCGACCCATCGCTCCTTGGTCGCTCGCCGGTAAGCTTCGACGGCGAAGGGACGGACTCGCGCCTCGCGCGGAGGAAGCGCAACTGGATTGCGAATGTCGAGCTACTTAGGGGCGGCAGCTGAAGTTACCCGGCTTCGCAGCGCTGTTCGTTCTGTGCATCGTGGCGCTCTCGAGCGCGGGCTGCGCAACGCGTCCCACGTCACCCACCACTCGCACTTGGGCGCAGCCCTGCGACGACTGCGTGCCGGGGGTAACGAACTTCACGAAGGTGAGCGACAAGCTGTGGCGCGGCGCGCAGCCCGACGTGCGCGATCCGGATGTCTTTCGCAAGCTCGCCCAGCGCGGCGTGAAGACGGTGATCAACCTGCGCCACGACCACGATGATTTTCCCTGGCTGCAGGGCACGGACATCGCCTATGCCTGGATCCCGATGCGCGCCTGGCGGCCGCAGGAGGACGAGCTCGTGCTGTTCCTGGCGGCGCTGCGCCGCGCGCTTGCCGATCCGAACCGCTGGCCGGTGTTCGTGCACTGCGCCGAGGGCAAGGATCGCACGGGATACGCCATCGCCGCCTACCGCATCGTCGAGGAACAATGGGACCCGGACAGCGCGATCCAGGAGATGTTCGACTTTCGCTACAACGCGCTCTTTTTCGGCAATCCCGCGTTCCTGCGCCGTCTCAGCGAGCGGCGCGCGGAAATCGCCGCCCGCGTGGCGCGATCACCGTGAGGTCGCCGGCAGCATGATCCGCGACGCGCGGCCCGCGGACTTTCCGGCGATCGTCGCGCTGAACGCGCACGCCGAGCAGTACCTCAGCCCGATGAGCGCGGCCCGCCTCGCGCAGCTCCATGCGTGGGCCGCGTATCACCGGGTGATCGAGGCCGACGCCGAGATCGCAGCCTTCCTCCTCGCCTTCCGCGAAGGCGCCGGCTACGACAGCCCGAACTTCCGCTGGTTCAGGGAACGCTACGGGTCCTTCGTCTACATCGACCGCGTGGTGGTCGCCGCCGCGCATCGCGGCAAAGGCTTGGCGACCGCGCTATACGAGGACGCGTTCGCCTTTGCGCGCCGGAGCGGCGTCGCGAACGTCACTTGCGAGTTCGATACCGATCCGCCGAACGAAATTTCGCGGCGCTTTCACGCCGGGTTCGGCTTCCGCGAGGTCGGCACGCACTCGTACAACAACAAGCGCGTATCGATGCAGGCTACATCTGCGGACGCTGCCCGGGCGGCGCGTAGTTCGACGCCACCTCGCCGGTGAGCGCTTCGAGGATTTGCCTTTGTGATCGTGGAAAGCTAGCGTCCTGAATATATGACTCGCGGCGCCTGGGCCGGCAGCGGCGTTGGTGTGGTGATCCCAGGCAGGGAATCAGCGAATTTGGGCCCGACGCAGTGGACCATTTCGCCGGACGGAATGGTTCACGGGAGAAACCTATGAAACTGGCAAGACTCGCTTTGCTGTCCCTATGCCTCGCCGCGATGAGCATCGCCAACGCGCCGGCGCAAGAGGTTTCAAGCGAAAAGCGGGCCGAGATCGAGCGCCTGCTGGAGGTGACCGGCGCGCTGGCGATCGGTCAGCAGATGTCCAACTTCTTCGTTACGCATCTGGCTCAGGCGATCAAGAAGGACAATCCGAACGCGCCACAACACGTGATCGATGCCATACCGCAGGAGGTCAACGCCGTGATCACGGAGAGCCTGCCGCTCTTCAAGGAGCTGGTCATTCCTCTGTACGATAAGCACTTCACGCTGGATGATCTGCGCGGCCTGAACAGCTTCTATTCGACACCGCTTGGCAAGAAGACTATTTCCGTCATGCCGGCGCTGATGCAGGAAAGCATGGCCATGGGAGCGCAGTGGGGACAGGCGATGGAGCCGCGCATCGCTCAGCGCCTGCGCGCACGCTTCAAGAAGGACAACATCAAGCTGTGATATACCAAGGAAGCTGACATGCGAAAACATTTTCTTCTCATCGCCGCGCTGCTTGCCACGGTCGTGTATGCCGCGCCGATGCCCTACGATGAAGCGGCCGACGCGAAGGCGGACCTCAAGCAGGCGCTGAGCGCCGCGAAGTCGAGCCAGATGCCGGTGCTGGTGATCTTCGGGGCGAACTGGTGCAAGGACTGCCGCGCCCTGGACCAGGCGCTAAGCACCGGCAGGAACGCGGAGTTGGTGAAGCGCGAATTCAGGGTGGTCAAGGTCGACGTCGGCAACTTCGACAAGAATCTCGACGTGGCCGAGGC
>DASQAE010000243.1:0-3484 GCA_035635915.1 Burkholderiaceae bacterium
CGCTGCCGGTTGCCTGACGCGCGATCTCACCCGTTTCGAGCGTGACCTTGTGCGCGCCGTACTGGAAACTTTTGGTTGTCTTATCGAACACTGCGGTTCCTCTCAATGTGGAAGCGCGCGTACCCAGGGACGTCATCCGAGCGCCGTCCACCGGGCGCAGACCGGCAGGGTGGCGCTCGCTCGCCTGGTACCGCGGACGAGCGGCGCGAACGGGCTCGCAGCGCGACAACGCGCCGGCTCGATCGCCTTAGCTCAGGATGCACGACTACTTGCGCAGGCCGAGGCTCTCGATCAGCCCTTTGTACGCCTCGGGATTCCTGCCCTTGAGGTAGTCAAGCAGTTTGCGGCGGCGGCTGACCATCTTCAGCAGGCCGCGTCGCGAATGGTGATCCTTGACGTGCGCCTTGAAATGTTCGGTCAGTTCGTTGATGCGGGCGGTAAGAAGCGCGACCTGCACCTCCGGCGAGCCCGTATCGGTTTTGGTGCGCTGATACTTGGCGACAATGTCGCCTTTTTTGATGTCTGCGACTGCCATTTTTTCCCTTTCATTCGCTACACGCGCTCACGGAAGGAAGGCCGTGGCGTGAGGGCGGGGAGTATATCCCGCCCCGAACAAGTGCCGGGGACCGCAGGTCCCCGGGTTTCTAGTCAAATCCTAGATCCCCATTTGCGGGTTAAGGCGCTCGGCCGTGGTGTAAAGCTTGTTCAGCGCACTCAGGTACGCCTTGGCAGACGCGGCGACGATATCCGGGTCCGCGCCGACGCCGTTGACGATGCGGCCGCCACGACCCAACCGAACGGTCACCTCGCCCTGCGATTCGGTGCCGGTGGTGATCGCGTTGACCGAATACAGCAGCAGTTCCGAGCCGCTCTTGACTTCGAGTTCAATCGCCTTCAGTGACGCGTCGACGGGTCCGTTGCCGTCAGACTCGGAAGTCAGCTGACGGCCGCCTACCTTCATCACCACGCTTGCATGGGGACGTTTGCCGGTTTCGGAGTGCTGTGAAAGCGAAACCAGCTTGAAGTGCTCGTCGTGCAGTGAGACCGCTTCGTCGGAAAAAAGCGACTGTATGTCCTCGTCGTAGATCTCGGCCTTGCGATCGGCAAGCTCTTTGAACTTGGCAAACGCCGCGTTCAACTCCGTTTCGCTCTCGACCGGAATCGACAGTTCCTGCACGCGTTGCTTGAACGCGTTGCGACCCGAGAGCTTGCCGAGCACGATTTTGTTGGTCGTCCAGCCAACGTCCTCGGCACGCATGATCTCGTAGGTGTCGCGCGCCTTGAGCACCCCATCCTGGTGAATCCCCGAGGCATGCGCGAACGCGTTGGCACCAACCACCGCCTTGTTCGGCTGCACCGGGAACCCGGTGATGTTCGAGACCAGCTTGGATGTAGCCACGATCTGCGTCGTGTCGATGCCAAGCTCCAGGCCGAAAAAATCGCGCCGCGTTTTTGCGGCCATCACAACTTCTTCGAGCGACGTGTTGCCGGCGCGTTCGCCAAGACCGTTGATCGTGCACTCGATCTGGCGCGCGCCGTTCAGCACGCCCGCCAGCGAATTGGCGACCGCCATACCAAGGTCATTGTGGCAATGGACCGACCAGACTGCCTTGTCGGAGTTGGGTATGCGCTCGCGCAACGTCCGGATCAGGTCGCCGAATTGCGCCGGCACCGCATAACCGACGGTATCCGGAATGTTGATCGTGTTTGCGCCCTCCTTGATTGCTGCCTCGAGCACACGACACAGGAAATCGAGTTCCGAGCGGCTGCCATCTTCAGGCGAAAACTCGACGTTGTCCGTGAACTTGCGTGCGAAACGCACCGAAAGCCGCGCCTGCTCGAACACCTGTTCGGGCGTCATGCGCAGCTTTTTTTCCATGTGCAGCGGCGAGGTCGCGATGAAGGTGTGAATGCGCTTGGAGCGCGCGCCCTCGAGCGCCTCGGCAGCGCGCGCGATGTCCTTGTCGTTGGCGCGTGCCAGCGAGCACACGGTCGATTCGCGAATCGCGTGTGCTACTGCGCGCACGGCGTCGAAATCACCGTTGGAGGATGCCGCGAAACCCGCTTCGATGACATCGACGCGCAGGCGTTCGAGCTGCTTCGCGATGCGCAGCTTTTCTTCCCGCGTCATCGAGGCGCCGGGGCTTTGTTCGCCGTCACGTAAGGTCGTATCGAAGATGGTCAAACGATTGGTCATGGCACGCTCCAAGGTGGACTCCGCCCTGCTCGCGCTGGGCGGGCGATCGGTACTACCGGTTTGTGGGGAAGGAGTTAGCTGCGCGCGGGGCGCAGCAGTGCGAGCAGCAGGCCCAGTAGCGGGGCTGCGGCCGGAAGGCGGGAGATTGAACGGTACGACGACATGAGTTGGACTATATGCGTAAAGGCTTCATGCAACAACCGCCTAGCCGTCCTTTGTGCCGACCGTCGGGCCGGACACTGGTACCGGCTTGGCGGGATTCGGTCTGCCGGTCCACCACTGCCACGCCCAATAGACGTAACCCGACGCGGCGTAAGCACAGAACAGCGAAAAGAGAACGATGGGCGGATCGGATGAGATAAAAAACACGCCCACGACGATGACGATCATCACCCAGAACGGCACGCTGCGTCCGAGGTGAAAGTTCTTGCCGCTATAAAACGGTGCGTTGGACACCATCGTCAGGCCCGCATACACCGTGAGCGCGAATGCGAGCCACGGCATCCAGACTTCCTTGATATGAAACTTGTTGTCGATCGCAAGCCAGACAAAACCGGCGATCAACGCAGCAGCCGCTGGACTTGGCAGGCCCTGGAAAAAACGCTTGTCGACGACGCCGATGTTCGCGTTGAAGCGCGCCAGTCGGAGCGCCGCTCCGGCGCAATAGACGAAGGCACCGGCCCAGCCCCAACGGCCAAGATCATTGAGGATCCACTCGTACATCACCAGCGCGGGCGCAACGCCGAACGATGTCATGTCGGACAGGGAATCGAATTGTTCGCCGAACGCGCTCTGGGTATGGGTCAGGCGCGCGACCCGCCCGTCCATGCCGTCGAGCACCATGGCAGCGAAGATCGCGATCGCCGCCCAGTCGAAGCGCTGGTTCATCGCCTGGACGATCGCGAAGAAGCCGGCGAAGAGCGCGGCCAGCGTGAACAGGTTGGGCAAGAGGTAGATGCCGCGCCGCCGCCGCACTACGACTGCGAACTGGTCGGCAGCACTGGCCGGTACAGCACCAAGCGGACGTGGCTTGCGGCGACGAAAGCGCATCGTTATCCCTGCAGCGCAAGTTCTGCGATCACGCTGGTGGTCGCGTACACCATATCGCCCACGGCCACTCGTGGCCGGGCCGACAACGGCAAGTACACGTCGACGCGCGACCCAAAACGAATGAACCCATAACGCTGGCCACGCACCAGCCCATCGGCCGCCTTGACGTAGCAGAGGATGCGGCGCGCGATCAGCCCGGCCACCTGCACGACGGTGATACGTTCGCCGCCCGCAAGG
>DASQAE010000244.1:0-6766 GCA_035635915.1 Burkholderiaceae bacterium
GCGCTGGCTCGCAGGCAACCTCTCCTGAGGCTCCTCTCCCGAGGTCGTTCGCGGCAGCGCTATTGCGTGGCGATCGTTTCCACCGCGGCAAACCGATCCACGCGCCGCCCGGACACGAATGCCCACGCCAGGTGGTGCCAATGGCCTTCAATTCGCGTCGATCGCAGTCCGCATTCGTTGTGAACGAACACTGAGCGCACTGGACCGAGCGCATCGAGTCCAAGCCAGTGTAGGAACGCACGCGGCCAGCGAAAAATACTGTTTTCAGAGACGGGCCATAAGCTAGCCTTATGGCACTTGCAGCGAAAAGCGATTTCCGCACTGGAGACAGGAGACAGAAAATGGACCTACGCCAACTTCGCTACTTCCGCCCGGATCGTGGCGAGTGGGAGCCTGTCGAACCCATCGCGCCAGCTTTTTATCGCCCAGCCTGTACTCAGTCAACAGCTGTGCCAGTTCGAAGGAAACCGCGCGCGAGCTGATCGAATCGGCCGCCTGGGCCGGCGTTGAAAGCGTCAACCCGGTCCCGGACCCGGTCCGTCACTGAGCACTGCACGCGGCGTGGTCGATGTTCTGATCATCGGGGGTGGCAATGCCGCGTTATGCGCGGCACTGGCGGCGCGTGAAGCGGGTGCTTCGGTGCTGCTGCTGGAAGCGGCGCCACGCGAGTGGCGCGGCGGCAACTCGCCACACACGCGCAATCTTCGTTGCATGCACGACGCGCCGCAGGATGTGCTCGTCGACACGTATCCGGAGGAGGAGTACTGGCAGGATCTGCTCAAGGTGACCGGCGGCCAGACGAATGAAAAACTCGCGCGGCTTGTAATTCGCGCATCGTCGACGTGTCGCACGTGGATGCACAAATACGGTGTGCGTTTTCAGCCGTCGCTGTCGGGTGCGCTGCACACCGCGCGCACGAACGCTTTTTTCCTCGGCGGGGGCAAGGCACTGGTCAATGCGTACTACCGCAGCCTGACAACACTCGGCGCGAGCATTCGCTACGAAGCGCCGGTGGACCGGCTCGAACTCGACAATGGCCGCTTCAAGGCCGCGTTCGTCGGCAACCAGCGCATCGAAGCGCGCGCCTGCGTGCTGGCAGCCGGCGGATTCGAATCCAACCGCGATTGGCTGCGCGAGGCGTGGGGACGCAACGAGAGTGGCGAGTGGCCGGCCGATAACTTCCTGATTCGCGGCACGCGCTTTAACACCGGCGTGCTGTTGCGCTTCATGATCGATGCCGGCGCCGACGTGATCGGCGATCCGACGCAGGCGCACATGGTGGCCATCGATGCCCGTGCGCCACTGTACGACGGCGGCATCTGCACGCGCATCGACGCGGTCACGCTGGGAATAGTCGTCAATCGCAACGCAGAGCGCTTTTACGACGAAGGCGAGGACTTCTGGCCCAAGCGTTACGCGATCTGGGGCCGGCTGATCGCGCAGCAGCCGGGGCAGATCGCCTGGTCGATCATCGATGCGAAGGCGATCGGCCGGTTCATGCCGCCGGTCTTTGCTGGTGCAAAGGCCGGCTCGTTGCCGGAACTCGCGCGCCAGCTCGGACTCGACGAGAGTCGGTTCGTCGCAACGCTGCAGCGGTACAACGCTGCATGCCAGGTCGGCTCGTTCGATCACACCACCCTCGACGATTGCCGCACGCAAGGCATTACGCCTGCAAAGTCGCACTGGGCACGACCGATCGACACGCCGCCTTTTTACGGGTACGCGCTGCGTCCCGGTGTCACGTTCACCTACCTCGGGCTCGAGGTCGATGAGGACGCCGCGGTGCGCTTTGGCGGAAAGGCGAGCGCGAACCTGTTCGTCGCGGGCGAGATGATGGCGGGCAATGTGCTTGGGCGTGGCTATACGGCCGGGGTTGGCATGTCCATCGGGACGGCGTTCGGGCGGATCGCGGGTGCACGAGCAGCGGCGGCGATCAAGGAGCACGCCTGAGATGCAGGTGATTCCGATACGGACGCTGACACAGTACGAAGCGGAGGTCGGCCGGGTGCTGCAGATCTGCAACGCCTGCCGCTATTGCGAGGGTTTCTGTGCCGTGTTCCCCGCAATGACGCGACGGCTGGAGTTCGGCAAGGCCGACATCCACTACCTTGCCAACCTGTGCCATAACTGCGGCGCGTGTCTGCACGCGTGCCAATACGCGCCGCCGCACGAGTTCGGCGTCAATGTGCCGCAGGCGATGGCGCAGGTGCGCGTTCAGACCTATGCCGATTACGCGTGGCCTGCTGCGCTCGGTGCGCTTTACCGCCGCAACGGGCTGACGTTGTCGCTTGCAGTTGCGGGTGCGCTCGCACTGTTCCTTGTGCTCGCCGTCGCGCGCAACGGCTCGCTGTGGGAACTTGAACTCGGCGGCGACTTTTACCGCGTTTTTCCGCACGGTTTGATGGCGGGGCTCTTCACGCCCGTCTTCGCTTTCGCCGTGCTCGCGCTGTCCGTCGGTGTGTATCGATTCTGCAAGGATGTGCCGCCCGGTCCAGTCTCGGCTGCAGCGGCAGCAGAAGCCACCGCCGACGTGCTGCGGCTGAAGTATCTCGATGGTGGCCACGGTGAGGGCTGCAATGAAGCCGATGATCGTTTCACGCTCGCGCGCCGGCGCTGGCACCACTTCACGTTCTACGGCTTCCTGCTCTGTTTCGCCGCCACCTGCGTCGCGACTCTGTATCACTATGGGTTTGGCTGGCGCGCGCCTTATGAACTGCTGAGCCTGCCGAAGCTGCTTGGTATCGCCGGCGGCATCGGGTTGATGATCGGGTCAGCAGGGCTGTTGCACCTGAACCTGACACGCCATCCGCTGCATGGCGACGCCGCGCAGCGGCCGATGGACCGCGGTTTTATCGCGCTCTTGTTGCTCGCCGCTGCCACTGGACTGCTGTTGATGCTTGGCCGCAACACGCAAGCGCTCGCGCTCTTGCTGGCAGTGCACCTCGGCGTGGTGATGGCGTTGTTCGTGACCCTGCCCTATGGCAAGTTCGCGCATGGTGTCTACCGTGCCGCCGCGCTGCTGAAATGGGCGATCGAACGGCGCCGGACGAGCAAGTTGGGATTGGCCGACGATTGATGCGGGAGCAAACATGAAGGGATTTGTTTTCGCGCTGGCGCTCGGTGCGCTGGTGGTGCTCGATCCTGCCGCAGCCCAGGAGTTCCCGAAAAAGCCGATCACCATGGTGGTCGGTTTTGCCGCCGGAGGCGCCGCCGATACCGCCGCACGCCTGATTGCGAAAAAACTTTCGGACAACCTGGGCGTGCCGGTCGTGGTCGACAACCGCGCGGGCGCGGGCGGCAACATCGCACATCAGAACGTTGCGCGCGCCGAGCCGGACGGGACCACGATCCTGCTCGGTTCGATCGGACCACTGACGATTGCACCGCACTTGACCAAGGTCGGTTACGACCCGCAGAAAGATCTCGCGCCGCTGACAATGGGCATGAACTTCCCCAACGTGCTGGTCGTGCACGCGGGGTTGGGCGTGAAGAACCTGGCGGAGTACATCGCGCTCGCAAAACAGAAACCCGGCAAGCTCGACTACGCGTCGACCGGACCCGGATCGGCGTCGCATTTGGCGGGCGAACTGTTCAACCAGCGCGCGGGCGTCGAGATCGTGCATATTCCATACAAAGGCGGCGCGCCGGCGCTCACCGATCTTCTCGGCGGGCGGGTCGCGGCGTACTTCTCGACCTTATCGACGGCAGGGCCGCACATCGAAAGCGGCAAACTCATCCCGCTCGCCACCACCGGACTGACACGACCGGCTTTCATGCCCAACGTGCCCACCATCGCCGAATCGGGTTTTCCTGGCTTTAACGCGACCAACTGGTACGCATTCGTGGCACCGGGCAAAACGCCCGAACCGATCCTCGAGCGCTGGAACCAGGAGCTTGTCAAGGCACTCAATGCACCCGACGTGCGTGACGAACTGCTCAAGCACGGTCTGACGCCAATGCCGGGTACGCGCGAAGAACTCGCGCGCTATATCGAAAGCGAATCGAAGACGTGGGGGCAGGTGATAAGGGAGCGCAAGATCACGGCCAACTGAGTGACTTGATTCCCTCCCCCGCTCGCGGGGGAGGGTTGGGGTGGGGCGAACGTGCGACGGCTTGTTTCTGCGAAGGTCTAGATACAGTGCCCCCACCCCCGCCCCTCCCCCGCTTCGCGGAGGAGGGGAGATTGGTGCGGTCAACGACCTTGCGGCGTTGCCCGAGGTTGTAGATCGAAATCATCCACCTGAATCACGCGGTCCACCGCACGCAAATAAGCGAGTGCGCGCGCCGGATCACGCGCGCTTTGTGCCGCTTGTTGCAGCGATTCGGAGCGGCGCACCAGCTTGTTCAGCGCCGGTGCCTCGTCGCCTAACTCGGCCGCCAGCTCCAACGCGCGCATGAGATCGAGCATGCCGCCGGTTTTCGGCCGCGTGACGTCGGGACACAAACGCGCGATCAAACGCCGCTCGGCTCTCAGCGCCTCGGCGAACGCGAGCAACTGGCGGTCACGCAGCGGCGCCAGAAATCCTGTGCCGCCCAGGATGGTCAAGCCGAGCACGCGCCGCGCCGGCGACGGCAGGTTGGCATACAGATCGCGCAGCGTCGCAGCCGCCGCGGCGAGTTGCACCCGCACCGCGGCGCGCGCAAACGGCAGCTGCGCCGCATCGCCTTCGACTTCATAGCGCCAGATGCTCGCAGCGGCGAGATAAAGATGCGACAGCACATCGCCGAGCCGCGCTGAGAGCAACTCCATGCGTTTGAGTTTCCCTCCCAGCATCCCCATCGCCAGGTCGGTGGTGAGCGCGTATTTCGCGCTCAAACGCGCGATCAGGCGTGCTTCCTTGCGCAGATCGTTCGGCGGCTGGCCGATGACCGGCGCACCGAAGACACTGCACCACAAGTTGCGCGCCACATGGCGGACATGGCCGAGGAGCGCACGACCCAGACGCGTTGCATCGCCTGCTTGCACCGCGCTCATCTCTTCGAAGACGTACGGATGACAGCGCACTGCACCCTGGCCAAAGATGATCAATGCGCGCGTCAGGATGTTCGCGCCTTCGACCGTAATTGCAATCGGCGCGTGCCGATATGCGATCGCGAGCAGATTCGACGGACCACGCATGATCCCCTTGCCGCCCAGGATATCCATCGCATCGTTGACGGCACGACGCCCAGCCTCGGTCAGCTGCACCTTCAGGATCGCGCTCGCGACGCTCGGGCTTTCGCCACGATCGAGCGCGGCCGCGGTGAAACGTCGCGCGGCATCGGTCGCATACAGATCGACCGCCATTTTCGCGATCAAGCCCGCCACCGCGTGAAACTTGCCGATCTGCACGCCGAACTGTTCGCGCACGATGCCGTAACCGTGCGCGACGTACAGCGAGGCCTGCTGCAACGCTGCGCCGAGCGCCGGCAGCGAAATCGCACGCCCGGCCGCGAGGCTCTCCATCAGCATGCGCCAGCCGTGCCCGACGTTGGCTTCGCCGCCGATTACCCAGTCGATCGGCACGAACACGTCGCGGCCGTCGATCGGCCCGTTCATGAACGCGCTGTCCATCGGCCGATGGCGCCGACCAATGTTCACGCCTTCATGCGGCACCGGTATCAGCGCGCACGTGATGCCAAGTTCGCGCTCGCCTTCGGGTCGTTTTTCATCGTAGGCGTGGAACGCCAGGCCGACCACGGTAGCGACCGGCGCCAGCGTGATGTAGCGCTTGGAAAATGTCACCAGGAAACCACGCGTCCTGCGGCCATTGAATTCGCGTTCGACCAGCACGCCGCGGTCCGGCAACGACGCGGCGTCGGAGCCGGCATACGGCGAGGTCAGGGCGAAACATGGCAAGTCACGGCCATCGGCAAGGCGCGGCAGATAGTGATCCTTCTGCGCTTGCGTGCCGTAACGCAGCAGCAGTTCCGCAGGCCCGAGTGAATTGGGCACCATGACCGTAACCGCGGTGGCGATGTTGACGGTAGCAATCTTGGTCACGACGCTCGCGTGCGCGAAATGACCGAAGCCCAGGCCACCGAACTCCTTCGGGATGATCACTCCGAAGAAGCGCTTCTGCCTGAGAAACTTCCAGATCTCCGGCGGCAGATCGCCGCGCTCGTCGATCTCATAGTCGTCGAGCTGGCTGCACAGGGCCGGGATCTCGTTGTCGAGGAACGCCTGCTCTTCGGCGGTCAATCGGTTTGGGCCGACATTGCGTAACGCATCGAAGTCGGGACGGCCTGCGAACAATTGGCCTTCGAAGCCGACCGTGCCCGCTTCGAGCGCAGCGCGCTCGGTGTCGCCCATCGGCGGCAACGCGCGCGCAAACGGCTTCAGTGCAATACGCCCCACGAACGAAGCGAGACTCATCGAGAGCTCCTCGACCCGCGGTTCAGCAAGGCCGCCATCGTATTCCCGCGCCGGCCGTTGCAGACGCGGGCCACGCACCTGACCTGCGGACTACTTCGAATTCGTGAACGCGCCGACACGCGCCACCGCGTTGGCGCGCACATTCATATGGAACAAGTTAGTCGAAGCCGTGATAGTCGCCGCCCAGCGTCAACGGGTCGCGCAAGCCTTCTCGCCTGTCGTTCGGCAGGTCGACCTCGAGCGCGCCGTCCTTGCGGCACCTGTCAGGTGCGGCACCGGCGTGCGCAGCGGCTGAACGCGTGGCGCGCCTGAAAAACGACTGCGCACTAGAAGCACCGGTGAAAAAGCAGCGAGCGTCAGAGCGAGGATCAGTCGCATCAGTGGACGATTGCTGCAAGGTTGGTTCTCGAC
>DASQAE010000245.1:0-5840 GCA_035635915.1 Burkholderiaceae bacterium
CCGTGTCAGGTTGGAACGCAGATTTCCAGGCGATGCTTGGATTGGCGCAGCTGCAGCCCGGTTATTACGGGAACCTGCACCGCTTCCCGTTCCATAACCCTGTCGCGGGCGGTCTCAACTGGTCGGGGCAGGGGCGAGGCTGCAACACGCTGCAGGGTTGGTTCGTCGTAGACAGCGTCAGCTACCAGAGCGACAGTCTCAAGTCAATCGACCTGCGGTTCGAACAGCACTGCGAGGGCATGACGCCTGCGCTGCATGGGCAGATCCACTGGATCCAGTAGGCGCAGCGCCACCGCGATGCCTGCTGGCACCACGCCTGTGTCGCGCGCCGCCGCTGCTGCATCTATCCTCTCGCCTCGTTTCTGGAAACGAGCACTGTGGCCGAAGCACTCATCCTGCTGGCAACGAACTTCCTGTGGGGCGCGTATCACGCCGTGCAGCCCGGGCATGGCAAAACCATCGCTGCCGCCTACATCGTCGGTGCGCGCGGGCGGCCTGTCGACGCGTGGATCCTCGGCATCTTCGTGACGCTGTCGCACACCAGCGGCATCGTGCTGGTGGGCGTGCTCGCATCGCTCGGCTTGCCGGGTCTCGAATCGAAGCGCATCGAGGTTTGGCTCAAGGTACTCACGGGCGTGCTGATCATCGCGATCGGACTGTGGACCCTGTGGACGCAGCGCTCGCTGTTCAAGGCGGCGCGCCTGGCAGCACCGGATCCCGTTGACCCGCAGCCTGGCGCGCACGACCACAGCCACGCGCACGCGCAAGAGCATGCTCATCATCATGCACACAGCCACGATGGCCTGCCCGCACACACCCATGAGGGTGCGGGCAATGTGCACCACGACGCCGGTTATCACAGCCACGGCTTCGGCGTCCGGCACAGTCACGACCTCGCCGGCGTCATGAGCAGGCGACCGAGCGTCGTGATGCTTGTCTGGCTCGGTATCGCGGGTGGCCTGGTACCGGATCCGGTGGCGCTCAGTCTCTTGATTCGTGCGCTCACCGACGGCAAGGTCATCCTGGGGCTGATCGGCGTGTTCGTGTTCAGCCTGGGTTTCGCGGCGGTCCTTGTGGCCGTTGGTGTGGTCGCGGCGGCCGTCGGCAAGAAGCTGCTGGCCTGGCTGACCGGACCATACGCGATCCGACTTCAGCTCGGCATGTCGGCGCTCATCTTCGTCGTCGGTGTGATCCTGACCGTGACCGCCGTCGGCGAGATGGCGCAGGTCGAGGGCGCACGCTGGTCGGGCTGATCCGTCGCGCGTGCGAACGCGTGCCTAGCGCATCGCCTCGGTCGCGGGCAGCATGCCCACGTAGCCGCGAATATCCGCGTACCAGACGTTGCCGGACTGGTCGACCGCAACGCTGTAGGGCCGCGCATCTTCACGCGGAAGTTTGACCTGGACGAACTTGCCATCGCGCAGCCGCCCGATGCTGCCCTTGCGTAGCATGCCGAACCACACTGCACCGTCGCGGGCGACGGCAAGGCCCGTCAGGCCAACTTTCGCCTCGGGAAGCGCGACCTCTTCGAACTTGCCGCCGTGCAAGCGCCCGATGCGGTCGTTGCGAAATTCCAGGAACCACACCGCGCCGGATGCATCGACGGCGACATCGGTCGGCGACACGCCCGGTGTCGGTATCTGATGCTCGGTCATCTGGCCGTCCGGCGCGATGCGCATCAGCGAGTTGGAGCTCTGCAGCGTGGCCCAGACTGCGCCGTCGGCGGCAACAGCCACGCCGTAAGGTCCACCGCGCACGGAATCGATGGCGTGGCGCGTCAGCACTCCGTTCTTGAAGCGCGTAATGCTGTAGGCGGTGCTCTCCGCGAACCAGACCGAATCGTCTGGTGCAGCGGCCATCCGACCCAGCCGCGCGATCGGCGTTCCGAGCTTGACCGACTGCACCTCGCCGGCTGCAGTCACCGCGACGATGGAGACGGTCGCGGCATCCGTCACCCACACCTTGCCCTTGGTGTCGACCGCGATGCCGATCGGCTCGATGCTGCGCGAGCCCTTGGCGATGCGCTCGACCTTTCCGGCTCGCACCACACCCACGGCATCGGATGCATCCATGCTGAACCACACACTGCCATCCGGCGCCACTGCCACCGCAGTCGGCATCTCGCTCGACACGGGCATCGAGTACTCGACCACCTTGCTGCCACGCGGACCGGACGGTAACCAGAGCCACACCGCCAGCGCGGCGGCGAGCACCGACACAACAAGCGCCAGCACGGCTGCGCGGCGACGGGTGAACGAGAAGGATCCGAGGTGCATCGGTGGGTGTGATGTGAAAGGAAATTCAGATGTCGCGATAGGCATGCGCCAGCCGTCGCGCCACTAACCAGCCGCCGATCACCAACAGGAGTAGGAACGCTACAGCGCCAGCGACGCTCACGGGATCGAGTTGCGACAGTAAATTGGTGCCTTGCTCGGCGCGACGCCGAAGTTCAGCGTAGGGCACCAGCGAAAAGCCCGCGTACAACGTCAGCGAATCGTAAGGATCGCGCGCCAGAGGCCCGGCTTCGAGGTGCACCGGCAACGCTCCTTCGACTTGTATCCAGGTGCTGCCACTGTCGGTGCTGCGCAGCAGGCCCTTTTGCGTTGTGAGCACGATGACAGCACCTGCCTGCGCAGTGGCGATTCCTTGCACGGTGAAATTTCCGGCGCCGATCGGTTTGCCCCAGGTGCGCCACGACGCGCCCAGGTCGTCGCTGACATGCATCTGATTGCTGGAAGCAGCCCAGAGGCGACGCGGCTGGTCACGATCGGCCGCGAGCATCTCGACCTGACCCTGGGGCAAACCGGCGTCGCGGTGCTGCCACGATTTGCCTCCATCGATGCTGACCCGGATGCGCCCGTCGAACACCGCGAACACCGTCTCGGTCTCTGCGGACACCACCAACAGCGCACGCCCCGCGGCATCGGGCAAATCCTGCTGCCCAACGCGCACGAACTTGCGCCCGTGATCTGAGCTCGCATACATGCCGCGCGCGCCCTGCAGATACAGCCGATCGGGCTGCACGCCACGAGTCAGCGCGCGGCCTGGAATCGCGCTGTCGGGTACGTCGCTCTTGCTCCACGACGTTTCATCTCCCGCGACGAACACACCCGCCGGCGTCGCCGCCCACGCGCCCTTCCCGTCGGCCGCGAAAGCCACGGCAGTGGTCGGACCGTTGAACAGTTGTGGTGCCTCCACCACCCAGTCGCGACCCGCGTTATGCGACCGAAGCAAATGCGCATCGGTGGCGTACAAGAGGTGATTCGCATCGGTCGGGCTCACCGCAATCGCGAGCGCGGAACCGACGAACAGACCTGCATCTGCAGGCAGCCAGGTCGCACCGTCGTCGCGGGAGCGAAACAGGCCGCCCCACGCGCTAGGGTCGTGCGCATGGGCGGCGCAAGCGCACGCGATCAATGCAGAAGCGGTCACGAAACGAAGGAAACGCTGCACCAGCAGGGGAAACAAAAAAACTGCGAGGTGCCGGGTCGCCCCGACACCTCGCAGTCTTTGGCCGTCCGTATCAGGTGTATTACTTCTTGCGCGAAGTTTCGCCCGGTGCCAGCGTGATCTCGGCCAGGCGACCGCCGTTCATACCGACCCAGGAGTTCTTGGTCAGCGGGTACTTGTCCGTGTAGGACAAAGGTTCGTGCGCGGCGACGCAATTCTGATAACCGCCGGTGATCTTGTAGCACTTCTCATAGGCAAGGAACTGTTGTACCGAATCGGTCTGCTGGATGTTGGCCACTTCCCAGTCGCGGATCGCCTCCCACGACGAGTACGCGTCCGAACCGAACACTAGCTTGCCGATAGCCGTGGGTACTTCAAGCAGTTGTGATCCGGCAGTGTGGGCACGGTGCGCGGGATGGATCCTCACACCCGGCAGAACCTCCATCTCGCCATTGACGATCACCGCCTTGCCGCGCAGCACCTTGCCGTAGATCGAGTCGACGGTCTTTGGCGGATAACCGCATGCGGGCGTGCGACTGCAACCACCCTTGTCTACGTTGGTGGCACGGATCCGCTCATGCCCGGGATAGTTAAGCGCCCACTCGATGCCGCGCAGTTCCTCGGCCTGGACATACAGGACCGCGTTGGGAAACTCGTCCAGCGACCCGGCATGGTCCCAGTGGCCATGGCCGATGATGATCTTGGAGACGTCGTCCGCCTTGAAGCCCAGTTGCGCGATCTGCTTGGACAGTGGCGACCAATGATCGGTGCCGGTCGCCTTGTGATAGTCGGTCTGGTTCCAGCCGTTGTCGTACAGGATGAGTTCCTTCCCGCACTTGATCACCCCGACGTTCACCGGCAGGTCGACGGTGTTGATGTTGTTTTTCGGGTCGGTGCTGCCCTGAACGTAGGACCGGTCAGGCTGGAACGCACCGAAGGGCACGCCCATGAACCGGCTGTTCTCCACCAGCCACACCGAGCAATTCTGCGCGTAGGCAGCGCTTGTTCCGAATGCCGCCGCAACCACCAGCGCCGCACCCGTGAGAGCCTTGAATACCTGCTGTCTCATCTTCGCCTCCCGTTCTTCGTTGTTGAACTGCGACCGACTCAACTAATTCGGCTTGATTTCGCCGGGCCAGAGCTCCTCACCCACCTCGAGCAGAACGCCGGAAGCCCGCTCCGACATCTCCTGCGCTTTCAACAGGTGCGCTTCCTTGCCGTCCTGCGCTACCTTGATCATCTCCTGCGAAGCATCGCGGTACAACACCAGCGCGCCGGCGTAGCGGTCGCGCGTCGGTTGCATCGAAGGCGGCGCTTCGAGCGCGCGCAATTCCGTCTCGGCCTGGCGAAACACCGCGGTGAGCGGCGCCACCTTGGTCTGGATGCTTGTTTGATCGCCGTCGCCCATCTTGTAGTTGAGGCCGGCGAACGTCATGCGCACTGCAGCGGTTCGGACCTCGGCATGGATATTCCACATCGCCTGCGCGAATCGCTCCTCCGCCGCGCTTTGCGCTGGACGCGGCTGGGAAAACGCATGGATCTCCTGCGGTTGGACCTCAGGTGCGGCTTTTCGCATCTCGCGCTGCGCCGCATAGACCACAAATGCAGCGAGCAGCACAAGCACGACCCCGATACCGAGCGTTCTTGCATTCGG
Source organism: Burkholderiaceae bacterium (assembly GCA_035635915.1). GTDB lineage: Bacteria > Pseudomonadota > Gammaproteobacteria > Burkholderiales > Burkholderiaceae_F > JAKANT01. The sequence goes on from DASQAE010000245.1 coordinate 5,105, forward strand.
GCGCAACCGCGGCGCAGCGTTGGCGGCACTCATGGCGAGGCTGGAATCTAGGTGGTAAGCGTCGCAGCGTCAATCATTGGGACGCGATAAACAACCCGTCCGACACGCCAATGCGCCATGCCAGATAACATCCCAGTCCCAAGCTCAGCGCACCGCCAACGACCTGCATACCGAGGTTCAGAGCCGGCAGCCTGTGCGTGCGCAGGAAGGGGACGGCGATCAGCGACGTGATCAGCATCATTCCAGCTGTGGTCCCAACGCCGAACAGCAGCAGATAAGCCACGGCCCACACCGGCTCTCGGATTTGCGCCAGCACCAGCAAGGCGACCGCGGCGGATCCTGCAAGGCCGTGCACGATGCCGATCGATAGCGGCCGCAGCGCCTGGTACGCGGTGATGCCGCCCAACTGCCGGTCCAGCCACGACAGTGGCGTGTCCTTGTGCCCGTGTCCGGCTACGCCATGCCCGTGCTTGTGCGCGTGAACATAGTCGCCGTGTGCATGCAAGTGCAAGTGCGTTTCTGACACTGGACCGTCATGCGCATGCTCCGACAACCCTTCGGCCAGCGCCGGAGTGAGCGTCCCGCGCACGTGCCGACTCACCCATGAGAGCGTAACGATGCCAAGCAGCATCAGCATCAGCGCCACGCAAAACTCCATGGCCATCTCCAACCGGGGAGGGATCACCAGGTTGAACAGGATGATGGCGCTTCCGACCGCGAATACCGTCAGCGTGTG
>DASQAE010000246.1:0-1693 GCA_035635915.1 Burkholderiaceae bacterium
GCTCGGACGCGACGAGGAGATCCGCCAGATCGTCGACATCCTGATGCGCCGCCGGCAGAACAACCCGATCCTCACCGGCGAGGCCGGCGTGGGCAAGACCGCGGTGGTCGAAGGCTTCGCCGCGCGCCAGCCGCAACGCGAATCCTTCGACGACGGCAGTCTTGCCGACACCGGCTTCGCCGGTGAGGATCGGATTGTTCTGGCGCCGGCGCATCAGGATGTCGACGATCTGACGAATTTCCTCATCGCGCCCTGCCACCGGGTCGAGCTCGCCTTTGCGTGCTCGTTCGGTCAAGTCGACCGCAAAACGTTTCAGTGCTTCCTGTTTGCCCAGCGCTGCCGGCGCGATCGCGCCGCTGGTTTCGCCCGGCGCGGCCTCTCCGCCGCCGCCGTAACCGTCGGTGGCGCGCTGCGCGTCTTCCGGCGATCCGCGTGTGATCGTGCCGAGCTGCTCGACCAGGGCGTCGGCCTTGATGCGCTCGAACTGGCGCGAGATGGCGAGCAGCACGTTGCGCAACGAAGGGGTCTTGAGAATGCCGACCAGCAGATAGCCGGTGCGCACGACCGCGTCGCCAAACAAGAGCGAGCCGTAGACCCAGCCGCGCTCGACCGCGTCTTCGACATGCGAGGAAAGATCGGTGATCGAGGTCGAGCCGCGCGGCAGCCGGTCGAGCGCGCGCGTCAGGTCGGCTGCAAGCGCTGACGCGTCAAGGCTGAAGTGACGCATGACCCGATGCAGGTCGGAGTCCTGGTTCTGCAGGATCTGGAACAGCCAGTGCTCCAGCTCGACATACGGATTGCCGCGCAACTTGCAGAACACGGTTGCGCCCTCGATCGCCTTGTACGCAAGCGCATCGAGCTTGCCAAACAGAGCGGCGCGGCTGATTTCCGTCATGAGTGTTCCCCTCAATCTCCATCGTTCAACCGAGCACTTCGGCCCCCACCCCAGCCCTCTCGCTTCGCAGGGGAGGAAGTTTTTTGCCCTCCCCCGCAAGCGGGGGAGGGTCAGGGTGGGGGCGCATGGCTACGTCGCGTCAATTCGACGCAGCGTCCCGAAAGCCACGCTCCTCGGGCGCCAAGATCAGATCCTCGCGTGCAACACGCTCGCGCGGCGCGCCGAGCCATGCGGCGTATCCGATCGGTGTCTCGGTCCCAAGCTTGCAGCCGGACACGTCAGTCGCCGCGAGCGCGACCTGCACGTCCCAAACAAAGTCGAACCCCACGTATTGGCGCACCCAGTCGCGCAGCTCACGCACCGCCGCGCCACCTGGAAGAAAACGCCGATACTGCTCGGCCGACAGCGGCCCGATGTGCACGCGGAACTTCGACTGCCGGTCCCACACTGCGTCACCTGCAACAGCACCGAAGCCAAGCTGTGCGGCCGCGCCGCCAACACCGAGCCTGGTGCAATCTTCCGGACGCAGCGGCAGCCAGTGGCCGACATAGGTCTCCAGCCGCACCGGCACGCCAAGCAACTGCGCCAGCGTGTCGGCCAGTCCCTCGGCGGTGCGCACGCCGCGCCCAAGGTGTGCCACGTGCTGCCGTTTTGTATCGTCGTTGATCGTGTCGCGCCTGCGTGCGGTGGCGGGCGCCAGTCCGGCGAGCGCGCCCACCATCGCGTCGAAACGAGCCTCGTCGCGCCGATCGAGATCCACGGCCGGCTGTGCTTGCGCCCACGCGCGATAGAACAGCA
>DASQAE010000247.1:0-4371 GCA_035635915.1 Burkholderiaceae bacterium
ATTCGCACGCTGTGCGAATAAGCGGCACGACGTTTGTACTTACGGAGGAGACGATGTTGAACCGAATCCAGCGCGCTGCCGCGCTCGTCGCTGCCGGCGCAGCGGTCGCTCTTGCCGCCGGCGCCGCACGCGCCGACGTAACCATTGGCGTCAGCCTGCCGCTGAGCGGACCGGCGTCAGGCCTGGGCGTCCCAATCAAGAACCAGCTTGCGCTGTGGCCACAGACGATCGCCGGCGAAAAAATCAACCTGATCGTCCTCGACGACGCGACCGATCCGGCCAACGGCGTAAAAAACGCACGCCGTTTCGTTACCGACGACAAGGTCGACCTGATCCTCGGGTCCGCTGCCACTCCGATCGCGATTGCGATGGCGCCGGTCGCGGCCGAGGCCGAAACGGTGCAGCTTGCACTGTCGCCCGCGGCATTGCCGCCCGGCAAGGACAAGTGGACGTTCCGTTTGCCGCAGTCGGCCGAGGTGATGGCGCACGCCGTCTTCGAGCACATGAAGAAGGCGAACATCAAGACGCTCGGATTCATCGGCTACAACGATGCCTACGGCGAGGTCTGGCTCAACGAGGTGCAAGCCAAGGCAGCGGCGGCCGGAATGAAGGTCATTGCGGTCGAGCGTTTTGCACGCGCGGATACGAGTGTCACTGCGCAGGCGTTGAAGATCGTCTCCGCCAATCCTGACGCGGTGCTGGTCGTCGCCACCGGCAGCGGCGCCGCCATGCCGCAAAAAGGCCTGATCGAACGCGGCTACAAGGGAAGGATGTATCAGACGCACGCAGCGGCGACACGCGACCTGATGCGCATCGGCGGCAAGGACGTGGAAGGCACCTTCGTCGTATCGGGTCCCGCGCTGGTCGGTGAACTGCTGCTGGACTCCAACCCATCGAAGAAACCGGCGCTGGATTTCGTGCAACAGTACGAAAAAGCCTACGGTGCCGGCTCGCGCAACCAGTTCGCGGCGCACACGCACGATGCCGTGATCCTGCTCAATCGCGCGCTGCCGCTTGCGCTCAAAAAAGCCAAACCGGGCTCGAAAGAGTTCCGCGCCGCGTTGCGCGACGCGTTCGAACAGATCGGCGCCACGCCCGTCTCGCACGGCGTGATCAACTACACCGCCACCGACCACTGGGGCTTCACGCTCGATACCGGCGTGATGTTGAAGGTGGTCAACGGCGACTGGGCATTGGAAAAGTAATCTTGCGGCTTCACCTCGTGTCATGCGTGCCCAATAACTGTTTCGTTTAGCCATGGACTTCACGATCGCGAGCATCCTGCTGCTTGACGGCGTCACCAACGGCGCCGTTTATGCATTGCTCGCGATGGCGACCGTGCTGCTGTTCGCGGTCACGCGGGTCATCTTCATTCCGCAGGGCGAGTTCGTCGCGTTCGGCGCCTTGACCGTCGGCATGTTCCAGGCTGGCCAGGTGCCGGGCACGGTCTGGCTCCTGCTTGCGATGGCGTTCGCGGTCGCCGTACTCGATACCGTCGAGAAGGTGCGCCAGGGCATCGCTGTGACGCAAATCGCCCGCCACCTGCTGCTCGTGCTCGCGCTGCCGGTAGTGGTGTGCGCGTTTTCGTGGTGGATCGCGCCGTCGAAACCGCCGCTGCCCCTCGCAGCGCTGCTCACGTTGCTGATGGTCACACCGATGGGTCCGCTGGTATACCGGCTCGGCTACCGCGCACTCGCCGACGCAAGCGTGCTGGTGCTCCTGATCGTTTCGGTCGGCGTGCACTTCGCGCTGACCGGCCTCGGATTGCTCTTCTTCGGTGCCGAAGGCTTTCGCACGCCGCCGTTCTGGGACGCGCGTTTTGCGCTTGGGCCGCTCACATTTTCGGGCCAGACGCTGATCGTCTTTTTCGCCTCGGCCGCGCTGATCGTGCTGCTGTGGCTCTTTTTCGAACGCACGCTGTATGGCAAGGCGTTGCGCGCGACCGCGGTCAATCGCCTGGGCGCGCGTTTGATGGGCATCTCCTCCACGGCTGCCGGAGCGCTCTCGTTCACGATGGCGGCGTTCATCGGCGCGCTGTCGGGACTGCTGATCGGGCCGACCACGACCGTCTTCTACGACAGCGGGTTTCTGATCGGCCTTAAGGGATTCGTCGCGGCGGTGTTCGCCGGCCTGGCGAGTTATCCGGCCGCGGCAATCGGCGCGCTCGGCGTCGGCATCCTCGAATCGTTCGGTTCGTTCTGGGCCAGTGCATTCAAGGAAGTGATCGTCTTCACCGCGATCCTGCCGGTGCTGCTGTGGCGCTCGTTGCGTGATCATCACGCCGAAGAAGAGTGAGATGGCGCCGCGCAGCGTCGGCACGCTGGTTTTTCTCGCCCTGCTGCTCGTGCTGCCGCAGCTGCCGGTGCCGGAGTTCTGGATCACGCAGCTCAACTACATCGGGCTTTACGCCATCGTTGCGCTGGGGCTCGTGCTGCTTACCGGCGTCGCGGGCCTGACCTCGTTCGGCCAGGCCGCGTTCGTCGGTATCGGCGCGTATGCGACCGCCATTCTCACCGTCAACCACATCGCTTCGCCATGGCTCACGGTGTTTGTCGGCGTGGCACTCACGTGCGCTGGCGCGCTGGTGATCGGCTGGCTGACGTTGCGCATGTCCGGCCACTACCTTCCGCTTGCCACCATCTGTTGGGGCCTCGCGCTCAACTATCTGATGGCGAACATGGACTTCCTCGGCAAGTTCGACGGAATCCTGGGCGTGCCGGCACTCGAGTTCTTCGGCATCTCGCTCAACCGCGGTCGCACGCTGTTCTACTTGATCTGGGGTATCGCGATCGCCGCGGCATTCGCGCTGTTGAACCTGCTCGACTCGCGCCCCGGGCGTGCCATCCGCGCCTTGCGCGGCGGTATCACGATGGCCGAGTCGATGGGTGTCTCGACGTTTCGCTACAAGGTGATCGTGTTCGTCATCGCGGCCGCGCTCGCATCGATCTCGGGCTGGTTGTTCGCGCATTTTCAGCGCACGGTCAATCCATCGCCGTTCGGTCTGAAAATGGGCATCGAGTACCTGTTCATGGCGGTCGTGGGCGGCGTGGGTAACGTGTGGGGCGCGTTCACCGGCGCTGCAGTGGTCAAGCTGGTTGAGGATCAGCTGCAGGTGTGGCTGCCGCGTCTTGTCGGTGCCAGCGGCAACTACGAAATCATCGTGTTCGGCCTGGCGCTGGTGCTGGTGCTCAGGTACGCGCCGCAGGGGCTGTGGCCGTTGATCGCCGAGCGCCTGCCCGCGCGCGTGCGCAAGCGCGACTGGACCGATGCAGCTCCGCTCGCTACACGCAGCAAGCCCGCACGCGGAGAGCTGCTGCTCGACGTGGCGGCAGTGCGCAAACAGTTCGGCGGACTGGTCGCGGTGAACGACGTCAGCTTTCAGATCCGCGCCGGCGAGATCATCGGTCTGATCGGCCCGAATGGCGCCGGCAAGTCGACGACATTCAACCTGGTGTCGGGCGTGCTGCCAGTTACCCGCGGCGAAGTGCGCTTTCGCGGCGTGAGCGTAGATCGTGCGTCGGCGCGCCAGATCGCGCGGCTCGGCATGTCGCGCACGTTTCAGCACGTCAAGCTCGTCCCCGACATGACGGTGCTGGAGAACGTTGCGTTGGGCGGTCACTTGCGCACGTCGACCGGAACCTTGCGCGCCATGCTGCGGCTGGACCGAGCCGAGGAAAAGCGCCTGCTGCACGAAGCCGAGCGCCAGCTCGAACGCATCGGCATGCGCGAGCACGCGAATGATCTCGCCGGCAACCTGGCGCTCGGACCGCAGCGGCTGGTGGAAATCGCACGCGCACTCGCGACCGATCCGTCGCTGCTATTGCTCGACGAGCCGGCGGCCGGCCTGCGGCTGCGCGAAAAACAGGCGCTCGGCGCTGTGCTGCGCCAACTGAAAGACGAAGGTCTCTCCATTCTGCTGGTCGAGCACGACATGGACTTCGTGATGGGTCTCACCGACCGCATCGTGGTGATGGAGTTCGGCACGCGTCTGATCGAGGGCACGCCCACCGAAGTCCAGGCCAGCCCCGCCGTACGCGCCGCTTACCTGGGCACGGAGCATTGAGATGAGCGCACCCGCACCGGATCTGCTCACCGTGCGCGATCTGCATGCGGGCTACGGCAAGGCCGAGGTGCTTGCCGGGCTCTCCCTGCATGCCGCCGCAGGCAGTGTGGTGACCGTGATCGGTCCGAACGGCGCCGGCAAATCGACGATGCTCAACGCGATCATGGGCGTGCTGCCCGCACGCGGCGCGCTGCTCTTCAACGGTGCCGACCTCGCTCGTGATTCGCTCGAACAGCGCGTCATGCGTGGCATCGCGCTGGTGCCCGAACGGCGCGAGTTGTTCGGATCGATGCCGGTGGAAGACAACC
>DASQAE010000248.1:0-2563 GCA_035635915.1 Burkholderiaceae bacterium
GAGCACCAGCAGATCGGCGTGAACCTCGGTTGCGAGTTTTGTGGCGAGGCCTGTACCGAGCGAGCGGCCGTAGAGCACCACCTTTTTCCCCGCGTACTCGGGCGCTATCGCCTGCCACGCCGTGCGCACGTCGGCGTGCAGCTGCGCTTCGCTTTCGATGCGCCCGGTGCTCTTGCCGTACCCGCGGTAATCGATGATGAACAAGTCGAACCCCGTGCGCCTATACAACTCGGTGCTGGTGAGCCAGTCCTGCAAGCTGCCGCCGTTGCCATGCAGGAAGAACACCAGTCCCTTCGCGTCCTGCTGGCGAAAGTGCAGCGCCGAAAGCGTGGCTCCGTCGACATCGACCTTGCGCTCGACGACGCCCGCGACAGTGAATTGATGGCCGGGCGGCAGCCGCGTCGGCGCAAACAGCAGCAGCTCCTGCTTCCAGTACAGGAGCGCAAGCACACCGCAATACAGTGCGACCGCGATCAGGATCATGCGCAGCAACCGCCGTGGCCAGGAATCCGCGGCGGGACGCGTTGGCAGGGAAACGGAATTCATGCTTTTCCTGGGCGGCAAGATGCCACCATCGGTCTTACGTGCCCGCCGCCGCCTTGGATGTCGAACCGCCCATCCGCAGCGCAGCGATTGCTTCCCGCCGCCGCGGCGTGGATCATCGCAGATCCGGTGGCACGCGTTGTGCAGGGCAGACGCTGCCGCTGTTCCGCTCGGCGGTTCGGACTTAGCTTTCTAGGTCCGGCCGCCGAGTCGTTTCACTTCAGCGGACGATGGAATCATGCGCGAAGAGAAGGTTTATTCCGAAGCCGAGATCACGCAGCGCCTCGCTGCCGAACTGCCGCACTGGTACTACGAAAACGGCACGATCCGGCGTAAATACCGCACCGAAGGCTGGAAAGCCACGTTGATGGTCGTCAATTCGGTGGGCCATGTTGCCGAGGCAGCGTGGCATCACCCCGATCTCACCGTCTCCTATGCCTACGTCATCGTCAAATTGACGACGCACAGCGCGAAGGGCATCACCGACAAGGACTTCGCAGTTGCGCGCAAGATCGAGGACGTGGTGCATTGGCAGCCGGCCCTCGAGGGCGGCCCGCTCGAGGGCACGCCGAACAACGACCAGCGCTTCCGCTACATCAAGTACGACGCGAGCTGAAACGCACCGTGACAGCCTGTTCCCGGAACGAAACAGTAACCGCCGTGTCACTTTTACGATGAAGCTCTCGGAACTTAGTGTTCATCCGAGTGCGGCCGCCCAAGCGACGGTTACTGCACCGGGACGGTTGCACCTGGGTTTCCTTGATCCCGATGCAGCCCTTGGCCGCCGCTTTGGCAGCCTGGGCCTCACCATCGACGGGCCCGCCACGCGAATCGGGTTGCGTCTGGCGCGGCGCGACACACTCGCGGCAGAACCCGGCACCGAGCACGATGTGGAGCGCGTCCAGGAACACCTCGCCGCGCTCAAACGGTTGTTCCAGCGCACCACGCCGCTCGCGGTTCATGTGCGCGAAGTGCTCCCCGCGCACGCCGGTTTTGGATCCGGCACCCAGCTCGCACTTGCGCTTGCACGCGCTTTCTCCTCGCTGCATGGCCTGGACGTAACAACGGTCGACCTCGCGCGCGCGCTTGGGCGCGGCAAACGCTCCGGTATCGGCGTGGCCGCGTTCGATCGCGGCGGGTTTCTCGTCGACGGAGGCCCGGGCAAGGACGCGCCTGCGCCATTGCTGGCGCGTGTGGATTTTCCCGAGCAGTGGCGCGTGCTGCTCGTGCTCGATCCGCGCGGCGCCGGATTGCATGGCAGCGATGAGGGACGTGCGCTCGCGCGGCTGGAACCGATGCCGCAACCCACCGCCGCTCACCTCGCGCACCTGGTCTTGATGCAAATCCTGCCCGCGCTGCACGAAGCCGACTTCGCACCTTTTGCGCAAGGTATCAGCGAAGTGCAGCGCGTGATCGGTGCCTATTTCGCGCCCGCGCAAAACGCCAGCGCGTACACGAGTCCTGAGGTAGCCCAGGTAGTGCAGTGGCTCGGCACCCACTTCGACGCCGCGATCGGCCAGAGTTCATGGGGGCCGACCGGATTCGCCATCTTCGCTTCGCAGGCCGATGCGGATCGTGCGGTCGATCGCGCGCGTGCCGCCGGCCAGGTTACTGCGCCGCTGGCGCTGCGCATCGTCAAGGGACGCAATCACGGCGCCCTGCTGTTGCGCTGACGAATTTTCTTCATCAACACGGAAAAACATCATGGATCGCCAGTACATCCTTCACATGTTCACGCCGGGCAGGCAGGCAAGCCCGTTCGACGTCAACATGGCCGTCGACGCCGGATACCAGGTTGTCGTGCCGTATGCGGAAGTCGGTACCGACAACGTCGCGGCGATGACGCAGGACGCGATTTTTTCGCGCGGACCGAAGGGCGCGGGTTTCACCGGCATCTTCATCGGCGGGCGCGACGTCGTGGTGGCCGCGGACATGCTGGAGGCGGCACACAAGGCGATGGTCCCGCCCTTCGTCGTGTCGGTATTCGCCGACCCGAGCGGATCATTCACGACGGCAGCGG
>DASQAE010000249.1:0-2725 GCA_035635915.1 Burkholderiaceae bacterium
GCATCTTATCGAGGTCACACTCATGCGCCGGTTGGGTTTTTGCACCAAGTCGTGCTCGGCCCTACGGATTAGCACCCGCCTACGGACGCTCCAAGCGTGCAGGTTGATGCGAAACTTGTTGCTTCGGCGTATCGCCTTTGCTCACTCAGCATCGATGCACGAATCGCGCTCAGAAATCGCCCTGCGGGAAGTGTTGCGGCTGATGCAGCCCCTTGCGCATGTGCTGGTCGCGAACGGCGTCACGTATCCACAGTTCGTGCGCGCGTTGAAGACCACTTTTTTGCGCGCCGCGCTTGCGGAGTTGCGCTCGGCCGATGCGCCCGTCACCGATTCGGCGCTCAGCCTGCTTTCCGGCGTGCATCGCAAGGATGTTCGTGTGATGCGCTCGTCGGACGGACCACCGCCCTCGCGCAATCGTGCGCTCTCGCTCGCCGCCGACGTGGCCTCGCGCTGGACGCGCGCACCCGAGTATCTCGATCCACAGGGCAACCCGCGCACGCTGCCGCTGCGCAGCCGCGTACCTAACGAAATTTCCTTCGAATCACTGGTGCAATCGGTTTCCAAGGACTTCCACGCGCGCAGCGTGCTCGATGAGCTTCTGCGGCTCGAAGTCGCCGTGGTCGAACATGACCACGTGCGCCTGCGCGCGGAAGGACTTGGTTCGAGCGACCGTTTCGCGGGTGTCGCGGGCACGTTTGCCGCAAACGCCGGCGATCACCTCGCCGCGGGAGCAGCAAATCTGCGCGCTGCCGGCCGTGCCGACACGCTGCCGTTTTTCGATCAATCGATTGCGGTCGAGGGACTTTCAGTGCACTCGACCCAGGTGTTGCACAGTCTCACCCGCGACGCTTTCGGCTCCGCGCTCGCGCGCGTTGAGGCCGAAGGACGCATGCGCCACACGCAAGAGGCGCATGGGTTGCCGCAAGAGTGTGCGATGCGCGTTCGCGTCGGCGCTTTTTTCTACGCCGAGCCGACGCAGTTGCCTCAGGCAGATTCCCCTTCCGCCACGCGGCCCACCGAGGGCGCGAAAAGCGGTCCTGGAGCAGCGCACAACGAGGAACACTTCGACGCGGCAACGACGAAGTGACCCAGGCGCGCGCCTGAAGGAGGCCAGGAACCGACCCGGCTAGCCCTGCTGACTCAGGACGTTCGAAAGCAGGCGTGCCGTGATGTCGACGATCGGAATCACGCGCTCATAGGCCATGCGTGTCGGGCCGATAACGCCAAGCGTTCCAACCACCTTGCCGTCAACTTCGTAGGGCGCCACCACCAGGCTCATCTCGTCGAGCGGCACGAGCCGGGATTCGCCGCCGATATAGATCTGCACCCCCTGGGCATGGCTGGAAACGCTGAGCAACTCCATCAGCCGCGTCTTGTGCTCGAACAAATCGAACAGCGCACGCAGCTTTTCCATGTCGGCCGCCAGCTCGGCGACTCCGATCAGATTGCGCTCGCCGCTGATCACCACCGCATCGTCCTGCTCGCTCGCGTCAGCGCCGGCCTGGACCGCGGCTTCCATCAAACGCGCGATCTCGGCATGCAGCTCAGCCAATTCGCCACGCAAGCGCCGCCGCGCTTCGTCGAAGTCGAGGCCCGCGAAGTGCTGATTCAGGACGTTGGCCGCCTCGACGAGCTGCGGCTGCGTGTACGAACGCTCGGTCATCAGGACGCGGTTCTGCACGGCGCCCTCCGGGGTCACGATGATGAGCAGTACCCGCTTGTCGGAGAGGTGCAGGAACTCGACCTGGCGGAAGGTCGATGCACGACGCGGCGTGAGCACCACCCCGGCGAATTGCGACAGGTTCGACAGCAGCTGGGCCGCCGTCTGCATCGCCCGCTGCGGGTCCGCAATCTGCAAGCGGCCCTGAATGATCTGGGTCTGCTGCGCCTCGAGCGGTTGCACCGTGAGCAGGCTGTCGACGAACAATCGATAGCCGCGTGGCGTCGGAATCCGTCCCGCGGACGTATGCGGGCTCGAGAGAAACCCCATGTCCTCGAGATCGGACATGACGTTGCGGATCGTCGCCGGCGAGATATCCAGCCCGGATATCTTCGAAAGCGAGCGCGATCCGACCGGCTGACCGTCCGCGATGTAGCGTTCGATCAGGGTCTTGAGCAGCAGGCGCGCACGTGCGTCCAACATCCCCGGCATTCTATGGATTGCGGCGCGGCGCGTCCCGTTTGCGGCCTGCGTCGACGCTTTCTTGCTAGATTGCCGCCATGGCGCAGCCTTTCAAGCACGTTGCGATCTTCGGCAAACCGAGCGCGGAGGGCATACGCGAGCCGCTCGAGGCCATTGCGCGCATCGTCGAACAAAAGGGCCTGACGCCGATGTTCGACGCCGCAACGCGCGACCTGGTCGGTCTCACCGAATACCCGGGCTACCCCGTCGACGTGCTCGGCAAGAAAGCCGACGTCGCGGTGGTGCTCGGCGGCGACGGCACCCTGCTCGGCATTGCACGCGACCTGTCGCGTCACGGAATTCCGCTCATCGGCATCAATCATGGCCGGCTGGGCTTCATGACCGACATCGCGCTCGACCAGGTGCCCGAGGTGCTGAGCGCCATGCTGGATGGCCGGTACGAAACCGATCGGCGCGCACTGCTGGAAGCACAAATCCTGCGTGCCGGAAAGGCAGTCTTCCAGGCCCGCGCCGTGAACGACGTCGTGGTCTCGCGCGGCAGCACTGGCGGCATGGTGGAGTTCACCGTGCGCGTCGACGGCG
>DASQAE010000250.1:0-6619 GCA_035635915.1 Burkholderiaceae bacterium
AGGCGTGCCAGCAGCGCCTGCTCGCGCTCGCTGGTGAGCGAACCGAGCGGCACCACGTGCGCCCGCGCCTTGTCGAAGGCAAAACCCTTTTCTTCAGCCTGCGCAAACACCGAGTTGATGCGCGCATGCGCGTACTGAACATAGTAGACCGGGTTGTCTTCGCTCTTCGACACCGCGAGGTCGACGTCGAAGACGAACTCGGTGTCGGCCTTGCGTGAAGCCAGGAAGTAGCGAGTCGCATCGCGCCCGACCCACTCGAGCAGATCACGCAACGTCACGTACGTGCCGGCGCGCTTCGACATCTTCACTTCTTCACCGCCGCGCATTACCCGCACCATCTTGTGGATGAGGTAGTCGGGGTAACCGCGCGGGACTTTCACCCCAAGACCTTTTGCCGCCGCTTGCAGGCCCGCCCGCACCCGCGCGACGGTGCCATGATGGTCCGAGCCTTGCACGTTGATGACCTTGTCGAAACCACGTTCGAACTTGGTGACGTGATAGGCAACGTCCGGCACGAAATAGGTGTAGCTGCCGTCGGACTTGCGCATCACGCGGTCCTTGTCGTCGGCGCTGCCCTCGATCGCGGTCGTGCGCAACCACAACGCACCTTCTGACTCGTACGTCATACCCGAAGCGATCATCGCTTTGACCGCACCTTCCACCTTGCCGCCGGCATACAGCGACGATTCGAGGTAGAAGTGATCGAACTTCACGCCGAGCGCCGCGAGATCCTGGTCCTGCTCCTGGCGCAGGTACGCCACCGCGAAGCGGCGAATGTTATCGAGGTCCGTTATGTTGCCGGTCGCTGTCACGGGCGTGCCGTCGCGCGCGGTGTGCGTTTTGCCGGCGAGAAAATCGCGCGCGATGTCCATGATGTAGTCGCCGCGATAGCCGTTCTCGGGGAACTGAACCGACTCGCCTTTGAGCTCGCGCGCGCGCGCCTGTACCGACAGTGCGAGAGTCTCGATCTGCACCCCCGCGTCGTTGTAATAGAACTCGCGCGAGACCTGCGCCCCTTGTGCTGCGAGCAGGTTCGCGAGCGCATCACCGAGGGCGGCCTGGCGCGCATGGCCGAGGTGCAGTGGCCCGGTCGGATTGGCCGAGACGAATTCCACCATCACCTTGCGCCCGGCATCGTCCTGCGTCGTTCCGAAGCGGTCGCGCTGCGTAAGCACCGCTGTGACGACCATCTGCTTTGCCGCCGCAGCCAGCCGCAGGTTGATGAATCCGGGACCGGCTACCTCCACGCCGTCGAGCAGTCCCTTTGCGGCTGGATTGCTTTTAAGTGCCTCCGCGATCGAGAGCGCGATCTCGCGCGGGTTCTTCTTCAGCGGCTTGGCAATCTGCAGCGCGACGTTGCAGGCGAGATCGCCATGCGCGCGCACTTTCGGTCGCTCGAGCACCACCGCAACCGGTCGCTCCGGCGTCGCCAGGCCGGCGCTCGTGAGCGCCTGTTCGATCAGGCCGATGACGCGTTGCTTGTGTTCGGGGAGCATGGCGCGCGCAAGAAAACCAATGTATGCCGACGCTGCCTGGACAGGGCGGTGTGCGCGACGGCAAAGATTGAAGAAAAGAAGCCGGGGAGGCGCGGGATTGTACCGACGCACTCGGGCGCTCCCTTCCGCGGCACAGGGGTCTGCCGAACGGACGATGAAGGCGTCCCGCATGGGTCAATTCAGCGTAGCCGTAAACGTTGCGCGAAGCAGCCGCCTGCGGCCGGGCTTTTCTTGCGATTGATCAGAGAGGCCCGAAAGAGAATGCAAGTCCCACCCAGGCCGCGTGTGCGCGGCTTCTTGTTGCCGACGCCCGACTTGGAGCCCCGAATGAAAATGAAACTACCGCCTGCTGCCTTGCTGGTTTGGCTCGCTTTTGCCCAGCCCAATATCGCTGCGGCCGTCGACGGAGTCAGTGATGGTGAAATCAAGATCGGCATGGTCAACGTGCAGACCGGCCCGGCCTCCGGTCTCGGCAAGGGAATGCGCGCCGGTGCTGAAGCCGTGTTCAAGGACGTGAATGCCAAGGGCGGCGTGCATGGTCGCAAGATCAGCCTGGTCGTCGGCGACGACGGCTACGAGCCGAACAAGGCGGTGGATGAGACGCTGAAGATGATCGAGCAGGAGAAGGTGTTCTCGCTGTTCGGGTACGTCGGCACGCCGACCGCCAACGCCGTCATTCCGATCGTCAAGGAAATGGATATCCCGCTGGTCGGTTTGTTCACGGGCGCAATGTCGCTGCGCGCGCCGGTCACCAGGCAGATCTTCAACGTGCGCGCGAGTTACGACGACGAAGCCGAAGCGCTGGTCACGCACTTCATGGACAAGGGCGCAAAGTCGGTCGCGGTGTTCTATCAGGACGACGGTTTTGGTCTTGCGGTGTTGTCCGGCACAGAAAAGGCGCTCAAGAAGCGCAGCATGAGCGTGCTTGCCAAGGGCACGTTCCAGCGCAACACGATTGCCATCAAGGCCGGCCTGGCGGCGATGCTGGAAGCCAAGCCCGACGCAGTCGTGATGGTGGGCCCGTACACGCCGCTCGCCGCGTTCATCAAGGAAGCACGCACCGCCGGATTGAAGTCGCAGCTCGCGACGGTTTCGTTCGTCGGCACCGACAACCTGGTGGCCGAAGTCGGCAAGGATGGCGACGGCGTTGTCATCTCGCAAGTGGTTCCGTTCCCCGAAGACAACGACCTGCCGATCCAGCGTGAGTGCCGCGATACGGTGCAGAAACACGCGGGTGAAAAACTCGGCTTCGTCAATTTCGAAGGTTGCATCACCGCGCGCGTGATGTTGACCGCGCTCCAGCAAGCCGGCAAAACACCGACGCGGCAGGGGCTGGTCGATTCGCTCAACGGCATGAAGGGTGTTGACGTCGGTGGCTTGCAGGTGGGTCTGACGGCCGACAATCACCAGGCGTTGAACCAGGTGTTCATGACCCAGATCCGCGACGGCAAGATCGTCAAGATCCGCTAAGCCGGCGCCGGTCACTCATTCAATCAGAGTTGCGATGAAGATCTCGCATCGTCTTGTCGCGCTGGCGGCCTTTACGTCGGCCGGCCTGCTCGCGGTGGCCGCGGTCGGTTATTTCGCGGTCACCTCGATCCAGTCCGACCTGCGCGGTTTGACGATGCATGCCACACCACTGCAGAACAAGACGTACGAGATGCAGGAACGTACCGAGCGCGCGCTCGGTACGCTGCTCAAGCTCAGCCTTGCCACCGATCGCGCCGAAGTCGAGAAGGGCGTGGCCGCGGTCGACACGGAACTGCGCCAGCTCGACACGCTGCTGGCTCAGATCCGCGAACTCGACCCGAAGGCCGGTGGCGACCTTTCCGAATTCAAGTCCGCACGCGAGCAGATCGCGACCACCGCCAACAAGCGGCTGGCCGACGATGCAGCCTATCGCAGCGAAACCGAAAGCGCGCGCACGGCGCTGAAGCAGGCCGAAGACGCCATCCGCGCCACCCGTACCGCCGTCGCCGGCATTGAAACCGATGCCGCACGTGCGGCCGACCAGGCGCAGGACGCGAGCCGCGGCCTCGGCAGTACGATGAAACTGGTGCTCAGCGCTCAGGGCAAGCTCAAGGAACTCGCGATTCTGGTCAGCGAGACCGACGCAGTGTCCAACCGCTTCCGTATCGGGCCGTTGCGCGAACGTGTCAAGGCGCAAGTCGACAGCGTGCAACGCTTGGAAGTCGAAGCAGGCCGGGAGGATGTGCTCAAGGAAGTACGTGCCGCGGTCAGCGCGATGTTCGAGGCGTTCAACAAGGACGGCACCGGGCTCTTTGCGCTGCGCGCTGAAGTGCTGAGCGGCAAGAAGGAATCCGAAGACGCCTACCAGAAGCAGCGGCGCGCCATCCTCGGGCCGATCGAGGAGTTGTCGCAGAAGCTAGCCTCGATGAGCGATTCGCTCGAGGTATCGGTGGTCAAGCAGCGGCAGAGCCTGGACGCTGCGCTGCGCGTCCGCAACGAGCCAGGTGGCGTTGTTGCGGTGAGCGACGCCATTTCGCTCGACATGAAGGAAATGACCGGCCAGATTCGCCTGCTCATGCTGGCGGCGAACGACGCGGAGGCGAACGCTGCCGCGGCGGGGCTCAAACAGCTCAACGACCGCATGACCGGCAACGTAGAACACCTGCGCGGCGGGCTGGTCAAGATGAACAAGCCGGCGCTGATGAACAACGTCATCGGCGCAGCAGCCGCGTTGCGCTCGGTCGCGCAGTCGATCGGCAAGGTGAGCGAAACCAAGAAGCGGTTGCTGGCGAGCGAAGTCGCGCTGGCAGGCGCGATGGAGAAGCTCAAGTCGGTCGCCGCTCAGCGCGCCTCCAGCGGTGCAACGCAGGTGCGCAGCATGAACGCGCGCCAGCAGGAGATCACGGCGGCGGTCGATGCGCGGGTGCGCAATTCGCTGCTGCTCATCCTCGCCATCAGTGGCGCCATCATCGCGGCATCGATCGTGGTTAGCGTGCGCACGGTGCGCGTGATCACCGCACGTCTGAACCAGGCGGTGGACGTGGCCGAGGCGGTCTCGCGTGGCCGTTTGACCGACGTACCGGCTGCCGGCGGCAGCGACGAGATGGCGCGCCTGCTGACCGCACTGGGTGCAATGGTGACCACGCTGACCCGCATCGTCGAGCAGATCCGCTATGCGAGCGACGCCATCAACACCGGATCGACCGAGATCTCGCTCGGCAGCCAGGATCTCTCCAGCCGCACTGAGCAGCAGGCGAGCAGCCTGCAGCAGACCACGAGCACGATGGAACAGCTCACCGGCACGGTGCGCCTGAACGCGGAATCCGCGCGCCAGGCCGCCGAATTGGCGCACACGGCGCGCGGCGTCGCCGCCGAAGGCGCCAACGTGGTGGGGCAGGTCGTGACCACGATGAACGAGATCCAGAATTCGTCGAAACGTATTGCCGAGATCATTGCGGTGATCGACGGCATTGCGTTCCAGACCAATATCCTCGCGTTGAACGCCGCGGTCGAAGCAGCGCGCGCGGGCGAACAAGGCCGCGGTTTTGCGGTTGTGGCGAGCGAGGTGCGCGCGCTGGCTCAACGCAGCACGCAGGCAGCGCAGGAAATCAAGGGCATCATCGTTGCCAGCGTCAACAAGGTCGAAGCGGGTTCAACGTTGGTGCGCAACGCCGGGCGCACGATGGATGAGATCGTCGCGCAGGTGCAGCGAGTGACCCACCTGATCGGCGAAATCTCCAAGGCCAGCCAGGGCCAGTTCACGTCGCTAGGTGAGGTGAACAGCGCGGTCGCGCAGCTCGACCAGATGACCCAGCGCAACGCGGCCCTTGCCGAACAAAGCGCAGCCGCGGCGTTGAGCTTGTGCGAGCAGGCCAAAGGTTTGTCGACCGCGGTCGCAGTGTTCCAGACCGAGGACGAGTCTGGCACCGCCGAAACTCAGCCGGCCCTTGCGGCCGCCTGATCGCACACGTTCCCGTAACACGTTCCCCCAGCGCTAACGCGCGCGCACCAGCACGCGGCTTGATCCGCGTTCCCCAGTCGCAGTAAGTCGCCGCAAGCAATTCGCCGCGCCATCGCCGGCGCGATAACGCACGCCCATCAGCGGTTGTCGAGCGCACGCATCGCGTTTTGCACGCGCGCGTGTGTGCTCCTTGTCGAATATCGGACGAACGTGCTCGCACGCCCTTTCCGTGACGCTGGCGTAACGCTAGCGCCGCTACCTTGCGCGCCATCGATTCGATCGCAGTTCTTATCGGACAAGGGCAGGAGACAACCCGGACATGCGCGCGACTCTGTTCCGACAGGAAGCCATCGACTTCAACCGCGCGACGCTGGTGGGCGACGCACTGGCGGCGCGCAAGTTGTCGTTCCGGTTGCTGACGGGATTTGCGCTCGCGGCGGTCGTCGCGCTCGCCGCGCTCGTGTGGTGGGGCGAGTACACGCGCAAGGCCCATGTGACGGGATACCTGGCGCCGAGTGCGGGCGTGATAAAGGTTTACGCGGGTCAGGCTGGAACGCTTGTGGAAAAACACGTCAGCGAAGGACAGAAAGTCCGTCGCGGCGACACGCTTTTTGTTGTATCGACCGAACAGGGCTCGCGCGACACGCCGGAAGCAAAGGCGACCGCGATCGCGACCATCCGAAAGCGCCAGGCAAACCTGGAGCGCGAATACGAAACCCAGACCAGCATCGATCGGTTGCAGCAGCGCGCGACGCGCGAGCGCCTGGTCGGCATGGATGCGGAGCTCGGTCAACTCCGATCCACCGTGACGGCGCAGCAGCAGCGCGTCGCTGGCGCCGAACGCGCGCTGTCGCGTTACGAGAGCCTGGCCGCGCAGCGGTTTCTGGCCGATGCACAGGTCGAGCAGAAACGCGAAGAACTACTGGAGCAGCGCGCGCGCTTGCACGAGCTGCTGCGCGCACAAGCGGCGCTGGAGCGCGATATCAACTCCCTGCGACGCGAAATGGAATCCGCAGATCTGAAAGGCGCCAATGAGCGCTCGAAGATAGAACGCGACAAGGCACAACTTGCGCAGGAGCTGACCGAGCACGAATCGCGGCGCACGCTGGTCTTGACCGCGACCGCGGATGGTATTGCCACCGCGGTGCTGGGCGAGCACGGTCAGACCGTGGGAGCGCAGTCGGTGCTGCTC
>DASQAE010000251.1:0-1820 GCA_035635915.1 Burkholderiaceae bacterium
GAATACACCCTGCAGCTGAACAACGCGCCGTCCGTGATCGAGGAACTCGGCAACCTGCCGATCAAGGTCGTGAATGGCGCGACGGTCTACATCCGCGACGTCGCCAACGTGCACGACGGCAACTCGCCGCAGACCAACATCGTGCACGTCGACGGTGGACGCTCGGTCCTGATGTCGGTGCTCAAGATCGGCGCCACGTCCACGCTCGCGATCGTCGACGGCATTCGCGCAAAACTGGTCGAGATCAAACCGGCGTTGCCCGACAACCTCGTGGTCACGCCGATCAACGATCAATCGATATTCGTGCGCGCGGCGATCACCGGGGTCGCGCTCGAAGGCCTGATCGCAGCGGCACTGACCAGCCTGATGATCCTGCTGTTTCTCGGCAGCTGGCGCTCCACGGTCATCATCGCGGTGTCGATCCCGCTGTCGATCATGGGTTCGGTCATCGGCCTCGCGGCCATCGGCGAGACGCTCAACATCATGACGCTCGGGGGCCTGGCGCTCGCAGTCGGGATCCTGGTCGACGATGCCACCGTGACTATCGAGAACATCAACTGGCATCTGGAGCACGGCAAAGGCGTCGAGACGGCGATCCTGGACGGCGCAAACCAGATCGTCACGCCGGCCTTCGTCTCGCTGCTTTGCATCTGCATCGTGTTCGTGCCGATGTTCTTTCTCACCGGCGTCGCGCGCTTCCTCTTCGTGCCGATGGCCGAGGCGGTCATGTTCGCGATGGCGTGCTCGTTCATCCTCTCGCGCACGCTGGTGCCGACGATGTCGAAGTACCTGCTGCGGCCACACAGCGAGGAAACCGCCGCCACCGCGGGATCACGCAATCCCCTGGTGCACCTGCAGCGCCGTTTTGAAGCCGGCTTCGAGAACGTCCGCGCGACATACCGCGGCGTGCTGCAACTCGCGCTCGCACATCGCCGCGTGTTCGTGCTCGCCTTCATGGCTGCTGTTGCGGTGTCGTTCGCGCTGGTGCCGTTTCTCGGCAGCAACTTCTTCCCGGCGGTCGACAGCGGCCAGATACTGATGCATGCACGCGTGCCGGTGGGGACGCGAGTGGAAGCGTCGGCGGCGCGTTTCGCGGCAATCGAAGATTCGATCCGCCGTGTCATTCCGGCGGAGGAGATCACTACCCTGGTCGACAACATCGGCCTGCCACCGAGCAGCATCAACCTGACCTACAACAGCACCGGCGTCGTCGGCACGCAGGATGGCGATATCCAGATCGCGTTGCGCAAGGAGCATCGGCCGACCGCGGACTATGTGCGCGAGTTGCGTGACCGCCTGCCGCGCGAATTCCCCGACACGGTATTTTCGTTCCCGCCCGCCGACATCGTCAGCCAGATCCTCAACTTCGGCGTGCCGGCGCCGATCGATGTCCAGGTTCGCGGCAGCAACCTGGACGCCAACTTCGATTACGCGAACAAGCTGCTCAAAGAGATCCGCAAGATTCCGGGCGTGGCGGACGCGCGCATCCAGCAGTCGCGCAAGAGCCCGGTGTTCAACGTCAACGTCGACCGCACGCAGGCGCAGAACGTCGGCGTCACGACGCGCGACGTGACCAACAGCCTGGTGGTGAGCCTTGCCGGCAGCAGCCAGGTCGCGCCGACGTTCTGGTTGAACCCGGCCAACGGCGTGTCGTATGGCATCGTCATGCAGACGCCGCAATACAACCTCGATTCGCTCGCGGCGCTTGCCAATCTGCCGATCAATGGCGCAACCGGCACGCCGCAGGTGTTGGGTGGCCTCGCGCAGTTCACCCGCGCCAACAAGAACGCGGTGGTGAGCCAATACGACATCGCGTCGAT
>DASQAE010000252.1:0-3600 GCA_035635915.1 Burkholderiaceae bacterium
CTCGACGCCCAGCAGATCAGGGTCGGCCGCCAACGCGGTGCGGACCGCCGCCAGCAAACGTTTGCCGTCCACCTGCTGCTCGCGCAGCGCCCGTTCACGCATATCGGAATCCGCGGCGCCCATCGATTCCTGCAGCAAACGCGCGACCTCCTCGTCGGAGAGACCGTAGGAGGGTTTGACACTGACCGTGGCCTCGACGCCGCTGGTCGATTCACGCGCGGTAACCGCGAGCAGTCCGTCGGCATCGACCTGGAACGTCACGCGGATGCGGGCAGCACCCGCCGTCAGTGGCGGAAAACCGCGCAGCTCGAACCGCGCGAGCGAGCGGCAGTCGCTGACCAGTTCGCGTTCGCCCTGGACCACGTGAATCGCCATCGCGGTCTGCCCGTCCTTGAACGTCGTGAACTCCTGTGCGCGCACGATCGGAATGGTTGAATTACGCGCAATGAGTTTTTCGACCAGTCCGCCCATGGTTTCGAGGCCAAGCGAGAGCGGAATCACATCGAGCAGCAGCCAGTCGTCGCCTGGCGGCCGATTGCCTGCGAGCAGGTTCGCTTGCATGGCCGCCCCAAGAGCAACCACCTTGTCCGGGTCGATGTTCGTGAGCGGCTCGCGCCCGAACAGATCCGCTACGGCGCGCCGCACGTGTGGCATGCGCGTGGCGCCGCCCACCAGAACGACGCCCTGTATGTCGGCGGGCTTCAGGCGCGCGTCGCGCAACGCCCGGCGTGTCGCATCGAGCGTTTTCTGCACCAGGTGCCGTGTCATGGCCGCAAAGGCATCGGCGGCGATCGTAAGGTTGACCCATCTGCCGCCCGCGAGCCGCGCCTGAAGAATCGCGCTCGACTTCGACGACAACAACTCCTTCGCTGCGCGTGCCTTCATCGTCAGAAGGCTCACGTCCTCGGGAGGCAGAAGGGAAAGATCGGCCTGCTCCAGCGCCCAGCAGAACAAACGGTGATCGAAGTCATCGCCGCCAAGCGCGGAATCGCCGCCGGTGGAAAGCACTTCGAACACGCCCTTGGTCAACTTGAGGATCGAGATGTCGAAGGTGCCGCCGCCGAGGTCATACACGGCATAGATGCCTTCCGCCGACGTGTCGAGACCGTAGGCGACCGCGGCGGCCGTGGGTTCGTTGAGCAGTCGCAGCACATTGATCCCTGCGAGCCGTGCAGCGTCGCGCGTCGCCTGGCGTTGTGCTTCGTCGAAATACGCCGGTACCGTGATCACTGCGCCCACCAGGTCGCCGCCGAGCGCAGCACCGGCCCGTTGATACAAGACGCGCAGAATCTCGGCCGAAACTTCGATCGGGTTCTTGATGCCGGCCACGGTGCGTAGCTGCAGCATCCCCGGTGCGTCGACGAAGTCAAAGGGCAGGTTTTCGACGTGCTCGACGTCCTTGACGCCGCGTCCCATGAAACGTTTGACCGAGACGATCGTATTGCGCGGATCGCTCGCCTGGTGCTGCTGCGCCGGCTGGCCGACTTCCACCTTGCCGTCGGCGCGATAGCGCACGATCGATGGCAATAGCGGCCGTCCAGCCTCGTCGGCAAGAACTTCCGGCAGACCGTGTCGGATGGTGGCCACGAGCGAGTTGGTCGTGCCGAGATCGATGCCGACCACGAGCCGATGCTCATGCGGCGCAGCCGACATTCCGGGTTCGGCGATTTGCAGCAGAGCCATTGCAGGTCAGCCGGCGCCGGCCGCAGTGGTCTCGGCGAGCGCGGCGAGTTCGTCGCCGAACTTTTCGATGAACATCAACTGGCGCACCAGGGCGGCCGCCGTTCGAAAATCGCGCGCCTCATCCAAAGTCGCTTCGAGATGCTTCAGCGTAGTCGCTCGAAGCGCGCCGGTTTCTTCCATCAGCGGTTGCAACTGCGCTTTGTCCGTGGAAGCACGCGCTTCGTCGAGATCCTCACGCCAGCGCATCTGTTGCGCCAGGAAGGCGGCTGGCATGGCGGTATTCGACTCGGCATCGATCCGCGTGCCGCTGAGCTCGCACAAATATGCGGCGCGACGCAGCGGCGAGCGCAAGGTCTGGAATGCCTCGTTGGCGCGCGCAGCCCACTGCATCGCAACGCGTCGTTCGGCGGCGGACGCGGCGGCAAAACGATCCGGGTGAATACGCGCCTGCACGCGTTTGTAGGCCTCTTCCAAGGCGCGCGGGTCAACGGCGAAACGCGCCGGCAAGCCAAATAAGCTGAAATGGTCGTCTTGGATCGGCACGGGGAGAAAGTGGGGCCGCGGCGATCCAGAGCAACTACGCGCCGCCGTCGTTCAAGAGAAGACGGCGACGCCGAAACTCAGACGCGGAAAGATTCGCCGCAGCCGCAGCGGTCCTTTTCTTGCGGGTTGTTGAACTTGAATCCTTCGTTCAGCCCTTCACGGACGAAATCCAGTTCGGTTCCGTCCAGGTAAACGAGGCTCTTGGGGTCGACAAAAATCTTGACGCCGTGGCTTTCAAAGGCCTCGTCCTCGGCGTTCGCCGCGTCGGCGTACTCGAGTTTGTAGGCCATGCCGGAACACCCGGTCGTGCGCACACCGAGGCGCACGCCGACGCCCTTGCCTCGACGTGCCAGGAAACTCGATACGTGTTGCGCTGCGCGTTCCGTCAGTGTGACGGCCATTTGCATTCTCCCTCAGGCGGCCTTCTTGTCGGCCGGCACTGCGGCGTGTTTGTCCTGGTAATCGCGGATCGCCGCCTTGATGGCGTCCTCGGCCAGGATCGAGCAGTGGATCTTCACGGGCGGCAGTGCAAGCTCTTCCGCAATCTGCGAGTTCTTCAACTGCATCGCC
The DNA here is from genome assembly GCA_035635915.1 of Burkholderiaceae bacterium. Classification (GTDB taxonomy): domain Bacteria; phylum Pseudomonadota; class Gammaproteobacteria; order Burkholderiales; family Burkholderiaceae_F; genus JAKANT01. The sequence goes on from DASQAE010000252.1 coordinate 2,797, forward strand.
TGGTCGAGCGTCTTGCCTTTGACCCATTCGGTCACAAGCGAGCTGGATGCGATCGCCGATCCGCAACCATAGGTCTTGAAGCGCGCGTCTTCGATGATGCCGTGCGCGTTGACCTTGATCTGCAGCTTCATGACGTCGCCGCACGCCGGCGCGCCGACCATCCCGGTGCCGACGCGGTCGTCGCCCTTGTCGAAGGCACCGACGTTGCGCGGGTTCTCGTAATGGTCGATGACTTTTTCGCTGTATGCCATGGTGCTGGTCTCCTAAGTGCAGTCAGTGCGCCGCCCATTGCACCGCATTGAGGTCGATGCCGTCCTTGTGCATCTCCCAGAGCGGCGACATTTCCCGCAGTTTGCCGACCTTGCGCTTGATAAGGTCGATCGTGAAGTCGATCTCCTCCTGCGTGGTGAAGCGACCAACGGTGAAGCGGATAGAACTGTGCGCCAGTTCGTCGCTGCGCCCAAGTGCACGCAAGACGTACGACGGTTCAAGGCTCGCCGAGGTGCACGCGGAGCCGGACGATACCGCAACGTCCTTGATCGCCATGATCAGCGATTCGCCCTCGACGAAGTTGAAGCTGATATTGAGGTTGTGTGCCACGCGACGCAGCATGTCGCCGTTCACGTAGACCTCCTCGATTTCGCCGAGACCGGCCCGCAGCCGATCACGCAGCATGCGGACGCGCTCGATTTCGGTCGCCATCTCGAGCCGCGCGAGTTTGAACGCCTCGCCCATGCCGACGATCTGGTGCGTGGGCAACGTGCCGGAACGCAAACCGCGCTCGTGGCCCCCACCATGCATCTG
>DASQAE010000253.1:0-3859 GCA_035635915.1 Burkholderiaceae bacterium
CGACGCGAAGTTGCATGCCGCCAGACTAGGGATTGGACTGGCGCGGCGCTCGTAAATGATTCGTACCGCAATCGTAAGAATCTCGTAAAAGCAGGACTTCGCTAGCATCGGTAACCCGGCGCTCGAGCAGCGCTCGAACTACGCGCGGTCAGCGCAGTCTCACGGTGAAACGTTCTTGCTGGTCCGTCTCTCCAGGTTGATGCGATGAATCGCCGCCGCATGCTCGTCGCTCTTGCACCCGCCGCTTTCGGACCGCTCTGGTCGGTTCGCGCGTTCGCAGAGTCGCTTCCGCGTCCACTTGCGTCTCCCCCGCGGGCGGCCACGGTCCCCGGTGGCGTGGCGCGGGTGCGCCTCGGCAAGTCCGAGCAGCCGCCGCAGGTCCGTCTCGGCGGCGAACGCATCCTGGTCGTGCGCGAAGGCGCCGAATGGGTGGCACTGGTCGGACTCGCCCTCGGCACAAAACCGGGCACCAAGCTCATGATCGATGTGCAACACGTCGATGGCGGCGTGGAGCAGATGGAGATCGTGATCGGCCGCAAGCAGTATGCAGCGCAGCATCTGAAAGTGCCGCCGGGTCAGGTCGAACTTTCACCGGTCGACATGGCACGCTACGACCACGAACGTATTCACCTGGGCGAGGTGCTGCGCACGTTCAGTGTCGAGCCACCGCTTTCGACCGCGATGATCCAACCGACGCCGGGAGCGCGCTCGAGCTCCTTCGGAATGCGGCGGTTCTTCAATGGCCTGTCGCGTAATCCGCACACCGGCATGGATATCGCAGCGCCGGTTGGTGCTCCGGTGGTTGCCGCCGCCATTGGCAAGGTGCTGGACACCGGCGATTACTTCTTCTCCGGCAACCAGGTGATCATCGATCACGGCCAGGGACTGCTCACGCTGTACGCGCACTTGAGCGCGATCGATGCCGACGTCGACGACGTCGTCAAACCCGGCATGCAAATCGGCAAAGTTGGCGCAACCGGCCGCGTCACCGGCCCGCACCTGCACTTCTCGGTGTACTTGAACACGGTCGCGGTCGATCCGGCACTGTTCTTGCCGGCTTAGTCCTCTATATCCTCTCTATATAGGGTCGCCGTCGGACGCGCGCGGGCGACGGCTGAAGTAGGACGCATCGGGACGCCTGCCTCCCACTCGAGGCATCGCGCGTTTCGGCCCCTGCCCCAGCCATCCCCGGCTTCGCAGCGGAGGGAGACAAACATGGACCTGCACGCTCTCATCTCCACGTACGGCTACTGGGTCCTGGCGCTCGGTTGTCTGCTCGAGGGCGAGACGTTGCTGCTGCTTGCAGGTTTCGCCGCGAGCCGCGGTCACCTCGACATCGTCCTCGTCGTCGCGATCGGAGCCACCGCGGGTTTTATCGGGGATCAGATCTTCTTCTGGCTTGGCCGCAAGCACGGCACTGCCGTGCTGGCGCGTTTTCCTTCAGTTGCGCAGCATGTCGAGCGCGTGGCCCGCCTGATCGAGCGCTACCAGGGCTGGGTGATCGTGGGCGTGCGCTTTGCGTACGGGTTGCGCATTGCCGGACCGATCATCATCGGCACCTCGCGCATCTCCAGCTTGCGGTTTGTGGCGTTCAATGCGCTCGGTGCCATCATCTGGGCAGTCCTGGTAGCAGGTGTCGGCTATATGTTCGGCGAAGCGGCGCATGCGCTTCTGGGGGAATTGCGCAATATCGAGCTCTGGCTGTTGCTGGGGCTGGCCGCCGCTGCGATGCTGTACCTGCTCGGGCAGCGGCAGCGTGCGCGCAGGCACGCTCCGCCGGCAAAGGACCATTAAGAACGGCCGTTGGCCGCAGAAAGAGCGTCATGGCGCGGAGATCGCTGCACCAGGTGGCCGCATTGCGCGGCCATTTTCATCGCGAGTGGCATCGCATGCGCCACATCGGTTGGCTGCGTGCGGCGGTGCTCGGCGCCAATGACGGCATCCTGTCGACCGCCAGCCTCGTAATCGGCGTTGCAGCGGCGAACGCCGACCGCGGGAGCGTGCTCGTCGCCGGCATGGCCGGACTGGTAGCTGGTGCTATGTCGATGGCGGCGGGCGAGTACGTTTCGGTCAGCTCGCAAGCGGATACCGAACGGGCCGATCTCGAGCGCGAGCGCAAGGAACTCGCGTCCGACCACGAACATGAGCACCGCGAGCTTGCTGCGATCTACGTCACTCGCGGTCTCGAACCGGCGCTTGCGCACAAGGTTGCGGAGCAGCTGATGGCAAAGGATGCGCTGGGCGCGCACGCACGCGATGAACTCGGCATCACCGAGCACGCGGTCGCGCGACCGATGCAAGCGGCGTTCACGTCCGCAGCGACGTTCGCTATCGGCGCGACACTTCCGCTGCTCACCGCAGTCGCCACGCCACTGGGCTGGCTCGCGCCTGTGGTGGCGATCACTTCGCTGGTCTTCCTCGCAACACTCGGCGCGCTGGCGGCCTATACCGGTGGCGCACCGATAGTGAGCGGCGCGTTGCGGGTCACGTTCTGGGGCGCGCTGGCGATGCTGGTCACTGCAGGCGTCGGGACCTTGTTCGGGACCGCGGTGAGCTAGGCACAAGGGCAAGAGGTCTACCCGCCAAAACCGCCGGAGTCGAGAAACTGCTGTTCATGCTGCGACGTCGCTCGGCCCAGGATGGGATTGCGATGTGGGAAACGGCCGAAACGACGCACGATGTCGCGATGTCGCTCGGCGTGCGCGAGATGCGGTTGACCGAGGCGTCGACTGAACAACACGCAACGTTCCTGGTCGGCGAGATGCTCTGAATGGCGGCAACAGGAGCGCGAGCGATCCGGACGCGCTGCGCAGCCAGTAGCCAAGCTCGCCGCGCGCAGCCGCTTCATGCAGCGGGAGAAAACGCTCGCGAAAGCGGCGATCGAATTCTGTGTTCTTGGCAAACCAGAGCGCATGGCCCGCGTCGACCCAGAAATCGATCACGTCGATGGCGTCGACAGGTGCAATCGCCGGACGCGCGGACGGGTTCACATCGTGGTGCTGCATCGGTACTCCATCATCAAGGTTGGTGTACCGTAAATATCTCGGCTAACGAACCGTCGCGCAAGAATGCACAGCGATGTGCCATAGGCACACGGGTGTGCCTATGGAGTCGCAATGAAAATCGAAACCAACCGTTGTCCCGTCGACCAGGCGCTCGAACTGCTCGGTGGCAAGTGGAAACCGCTCATCCTCTGGCGCCTGAGTGCAGGCACGTTGCGCTTCGGCCAGTTGCAGCGCGTAATGCCGCACGTGACACAGCGCATGTTGACGTTGCAACTGCGCGAGTTGGAAAGCACTGGCTTGGTACAGCGCACGATCTATCCCGAGGTGCCACCCAAAGTCGAGTACGCATTGACTGAACTCGGGCGCAGCGTGATACCCGTGCTCGAATCACTTGGCCAGTGGCTGCAGGACCATGCGCCGGAGTTGCACGCTGTCACGGCCGCAAAAGCGCAGGTGCCGGATGCGCCGCTCGAACAGTTCAGCACGGCACCGGCGAGCAGAGTGCGGCACTAAGAACCGGATGCGGAACGCGCGGGCGACGTATTTCTCACCCCTTCAGCGCGCGATACAAAAACGGCAGGCTTACATCCATCCGGTAGTCGACGTCCGAGTGATCGTCGTCGAATTCCTCGTACGTGTGCTAGATGCCGGCCGCGGCAAGGCGCTTCGCCAGGGTGCGCGCGCCGTAGTGGATGTGGAACTGGTCGCGCCAGCCGCAATCGATGTAGATGCCGCGCAGCGACTTCAGGCTGTCGCGATATTCTGCGACCAGGTTGATCGGATCGTGTTCACGCCAGCGCTGCCAGCGTTTTTCGATCACCTCGCCCGACTCGAGATTGAACGGAACCCGAAAA
>DASQAE010000254.1:0-2119 GCA_035635915.1 Burkholderiaceae bacterium
GGCGAAGGCGAGATGCTGGTCGACGGCCGGCGCACTGCGGCGGCACCCTTGTTGCGCGCCGCGGGCATCGAGCCGTTGCAGCTTGAAGCCAAGGAAGGCCTGGCGCTGATCAACGGCACGCAGACTTCGACCGCGCTGGCACTGCACGCATTGCTCACGTTCGAGCCGGTGCTCGAAGCGGCGCTGGTGGTCGGCGCGCTTACCGTCGACGCGGCACGCGGCAGTGACGGTCCGTTCGATCCGCGTATTCACGCTTTGCGCGGCCAGCCCGGACAGATCGACGTCGCGCAGTATTACCGCACGCTCCTCGCCGGCAGCGCGATCCGGATGTCGCACCTGGAAGGCGACGATCGGGTGCAGGATCCGTACAGCCTGCGCTGTCAGCCACAAGTGGTGGGCGCCTGCCTCGACCAGTTGCGGCATGCCGCACTGGTGCTCGTGCGCGAAGCCAACGCCGTCACCGACAACCCGCTCGTGTTCGCCGACGATGGCGCGTTGGTCTCGGGCGGCAACTTCCACGCCGAGCCGGTGGCACTGGCCGCCGACGCCATGGCGGTGGCGATCGCCGAAGTCGGCGCGATCGCGGAACGACGCATCGCCATGTTGATCGACACCGGCGTTTCGCGCCTGCCGCCGTTTCTCACCGCCGACGCGGGGCTGAACAGCGGCTTCATGATCGCGCACGTGACGGCCGCTTCGCTCGCCAGCGAGAACAAGTCGCTCGCACATCCTGCCAGCGTCGATAGCCTGCCCACCAGCGCCAACCAGGAAGATCACGTCAGCATGGCGACCTTTGCGGCGCGCCGGCTGCGGCCGATGATCGTCAACACCGCGCACATCCTCGGCATCGAGCTGCTGGCAGCCGCGCAGGGCATCGAGTTTCTGCGCCCGCTGCGCAGCTCACCGCCGCTGGAAGCCGTGCACGCGCTGCTACGCACGCAATGCCCGTCAATCAACACCGATCGCTACCTCGCTCCCGACATCGAAAGAGCAACGGAGCTCATCACCGGCGGCGCGCTGGCGCGTATCTTGCGAGAACTGCCCGCGCTGCCGGCGCTCTGGATCCCGGCCTGATTCGATCCAGACCAAACACGAGCAAACCCAAGAGGAGAGTCGAACGAAAAAAACCCTTGTCGCCCTCGGCGTCGCTGCGCTTGCCTCCGCGGCGCACGCGCAGGAAACCAAGGTCTCGATCGCAATTTCCGGCTGGACCGGATTTGCGCCGCTCACGCTTGCGAAGGAAGCGGGCATCTTCAAGAAACGCGGCCTGGATGTTTCGATCAAGAAGATTCCGCAGAAGGACCGGCACCTGGCCATCGCGTCCGGCGACGTCCAGTGCGCGGCGACCACGGTCGAGACCTGGATCGCGTGGAACGCCAACGGTGTGGCGACCACGCAGATCTTCCAGCTCGACAAGAGTTTCGGCGCCGATGGCATGGTGGTGAAGCCGACCATCACCAAGATTGCCGATCTGAAAGGCAAGACGGTCGCGGCCAGTGCGCCGGGTACGGCGCCCTATTTCACGCTGGCGTGGATGCTGAAAAAAAACGGCCTGTCGATCAAGGACGTCAAGGTAGTCAACCTCGAGCCGCAAGCAGCGGCGAACGCGTTCATCGCCGGCAACGCCGAACTCGACGCGGGCATGACCTACGAGCCCTACCTGTCCGCGGTGCGCGCGAAACCGGAGGCCGGCAAGATCATCGCCACGACGCTCGACTATCCAATGGTGATGGACACGTTCGGCTGCACGCCGAAGTTTCTTGCCGACAACCCGAAAGCGGCAAAGGCACTGGCCGACGGTTACTTCGACGCGCTGGAGTTGATAAAAAAGGATCCGCAGAAGAGCTTCGAGATCATGGGCGCCGATGTGAAGCAAACCGCGGAGCAGTTCGAAGGCTCGCAAAAGTATCTGCGCTGGCAGGACCGTGCCGCTAACCAGAAATTCTTCGCGGGCGAGCATGCCGCGTTCTCGAAGGAGGCCGCGGATCTGTTGCTCGAAGCGGGAATCATCAAGAGCGTGCCGGATCTTTCGAAGTTGTCCGACACGCAGTTCATCAAGTGACGCGCGCGCAGCCGCGCGCCATCCCGAGCGAAGCGAGGGACCCTGTGGTGCATGCAC
>DASQAE010000255.1:0-2060 GCA_035635915.1 Burkholderiaceae bacterium
GACCATGTAGTAGTAGATGTCGCTCGACTTGACGATCGAGGTGTGCATGTTGACGGCGCCCAACGGCACCTTGTTGCTGTCGCGAAACTTGTGCCCGGCGTACATGAAAAAGCCTGGATCGGAGTAGACGGCCTCGGGGCGCCGCTTGCCGAGTTCCAGCGCAGCCAGTGCCAGGAACGGCTTGTAGGTGGACCCGATCGGATAGGTGCCGCGCAGTGCGCGGTTCAACAGTGGCTTGTCGATGTCGCCGTTCAGTGCTTCCCAGTTCAGCGGATCGATACCTTCGACGAACAGGTTGGGATCGAACGTGGGCTTGGAGACAAAGGCGAGCACGTCGCCAGTCGCCGGTTCGATCGCGATCAGCGCGCCGCGTCGATCGCCGAATGCCTTCTCGATGATCTCCTGCAGCTTGACGTCGACCGAGAGGATCAGGTTATTGCCGGGCGTGCTGGGTGTGCGCGAAAGCGTGCGTACGGCACGACCGCCGGCGGTGATCTCGACCTCTTCGAAGCCGGTGGTGCCGTGCAGCTCGCGCTCGTAACTTTGTTCGATGCCGACCTTGCCGATGTAGTCGGTGCCGACGTAGTCCGCCGCGTCTTCCCAGGTCGCAATCTTTTCCTTGTCGGCCTGCGACACGCGGCCGATATAACCGATCATGTGCGAGCCCACTTCACCCAACGGGTAGTGGCGGAACAGGCGCGCACGCAGCTCAACTCCGGGGAAGCGGAAGCGCTGGGCCGAAAAACGCGCGACTTCCTCGTCGGACAGGCGCGTGCGAATCGGGATCGAATCGGCGCCTTTGAGCTCCTCCTGCAGCTTGCGAAAACGGCGCCGGTCGCGCGGCTGCACTTCGATCACCTTCGCCAGGTCGTCGATCACGGCGCCGACGTTGTCCACCTGGCGCGGATTGATCTCGAGCGTATAGGCCGAGTAGTTGCGCGCGATCACGCGCCCTTCGCGGTCCTTGATCAGGCCACGATTGGCGGTGACCGGTACCACCGCAATGCGATTGCTCTCGGCGCGCGCGTAAAAATCGTCGTGCTTGAAGAACTGCAGCCAAACGAAACGGCCCGCGAGCAGCAGGAAGCAGATTGCGACGAACGCGCTGGCGACGATGACGCGCGTGCGGAAGAAAAAGAGCTCGCGCTCGGTATTGCGTAGCGCTTTCACGGATGACTGCAACAAAGCTCGCAAGCGCCGGATTCTAGGCGGGGGCAAACGCCCGCGCCAAGCAGGATTCCGGCTTAACTCGCCCCCAATTCGGTTTTGCGCTGCGATCCGGCTTGCGCGCTTCGCTCTTGCCTATTGCGCCTGATTGCGCAGCCTTATAGCGGCCGTGTCTCGTCGCGCTGGGTCGGCCGCCGTTGCGGCGCCAGCAGCAGCCACGACACGACCGGCCAGAGCGCGGTGCCGACTGCGCTTTCGATGAAATACGTCCAACCGGGAAACCGGCCGCCCACCCACAATCGAATCAGGAGTGATGCCACCTGTGCGATCAGGAGCAGCGGCAGGATGTGCACGGCCTGCGCGCCGAGGGGAAACCACAAAATGCGCACGTGCAGCGAGATCGCGCCGTACGAAAGCAGCGTGTAGGCCAGCGCATGTTCGCCGAACAACGCGCCATCGTGCACGTCCATCAGCAATCCGAACACGAACGCGGCGCCGATGCCGACCCGGCGCGGTTGCTGCACGTTCCAGAACACCAGCGCCAGGGCAAGGAAATCGGGCACCAGCGGCGTCCGGCCCCATGGCAGGAGATTCGCCGCCAGCGCAATGAACAGGGTGAACCAGATGAACCCCGGGTTGACCGGTCGCAGCAGGATCTTCGGCTGGTAGCCGCGCACCGCGCCGAATGCCGAGCTGCTGGTGAGTTCGACCGGATCGGTACGGCGCGCGGAGCGCACCGCGAAGGAAGTCAGCAAGGCGTCGAACCAACGGCGTCTCATTTGCGTACGCCCTTGCGTCCTTCATTCTCGCGTTTGCGCTCGTCGGCCGGTTTTGGTGGTACCTGGCTGCGGTCGACACCAAGCACCAGCAGATGCGTGTAGCTCTGCACGCCG
>DASQAE010000256.1:0-3563 GCA_035635915.1 Burkholderiaceae bacterium
ACATCACCCGCGCCGATTTCTTCAAGCACGCGATCGACTTCTTCGATCTGAGCGTCGCGCGTTGCCGCCGACGCATCGACGACGTGCAGCAGCAGATCGGCCTCGACCGCTTCTTCGAGTGTCGACTTGAAAGCCGCGACCAGCGAATGCGGCAGCCCGCGGATGAACCCGACCGTGTCCGAAAGCACGACTTCTCCGGCGCCATCGATGAAACAACGCCGCGACGTGGTATCGAGCGTGGCGAACAACTGATCGGCAGCATACGCATCGGCGCGGGTCAGCGCGTTAAAAAGCGTTGATTTGCCGGCGTTGGTGTAACCAACCAGCGAAACATTGAACACGTCGCGCCGCGCCCGTGCGCGGCGCTGGGTACGCCGCTGCTTGTGCAGCGTGCGCAGCCGCTCGCGCAGCAGTTTGACGCGATGGGCGATCTGGCGCCGGTCCAATTCGATCTGCTTTTCGCCCGGGCCGCCGGTCTTGCCGAGGCCGCCGCGTTGCCGTTCCAGGTGAGTCCAGCCGCGCACGAGGCGCGTCGACAAATGCTCCAACTGCGCCAGTTCGACCTGCAACTTGCCTTCGCGGCTCTTGGCGCGCTGGGCAAAAATGGCGAGGATCAGCGCGGTGCGATCGAGCACGCTGACCTTCAGCTCACGCTCGAGATTGCGCTGCTGGACCGGCGACAGCGCAACGTCGAACATCACGGTATCGGCGGCGGTTTTTTCGGCCAGCGCACGCACCTCGTCGACCTTGCCGCGACCAAGGAAATGCGCGGGATCCGGCCGGTCGCGGCGCGCGAGCACACGCTCCACCACATTGGCCCCCGCGGACTGCGCAAGTTGCGCCAGTTCCGCCAGCGAATCGTTCGAAGAGGAAAGCCGGCGCGCCGGCAGTTCGACGCCGACGACAATTGCCCGCGCCGGCGCGGCGGCGCGACGCTCGGACCGCGATTCGTTCAGGTGGTTGGCTCCAGAGTCAAATTGACCGGGCGCGCCGGAACGACGGTCGAAATCGCGTGCTTGTAGACCATCTGTGTGACGGTATTGCGCAGGAGTACGACGTACTGGTCGAACGATTCGATCTGGCCCTGCAGCTTGATGCCATTGACCAGATAGATCGATACGGGGACGTGTTCCTTGCGCAGAGCATTCAGGAACGGGTCTTGTAGCAGTTGCCCTTTGTTGCTCATGGTCACTCCGATCTTTTTTTTTGCCGGGCACCCACGTCAAAGGTGGGTGCCGTCAGCGTTCCTGCAAAACTGCCCGGACGGCGTATTTGGGCACAAACGCTGCGAATTCAATGTAAATGAAAAGCCTCGGCATTGCCACCGAGGAGGACTCACGCGATGCAGGCAATGAGGCCGGCGAACTCGGCCGCCGAAATCAGGTCACGTACGGATTGGCGGCCGAGCGGAATTCGATTCGCAGCGGTGTTCCCTGCAGCGAGAAGTGATCGCGGAACCAGCCCTCGAGGTAGCGTCGATAGCTCGCCTGGACGCGCGCAAGCGCGGTTCCATGGATGACGATCACCGGCGGGTTCCGCCCTCCCTGGTGCGCGTACCGCATCTTCGGCCGCGACTGGCCCGCGCGCGGTGGCGGTTGGCGCTCGACCGCCGCATGCAATGCCCGCGTCAGGCGGGGCGTCGGCAGCTTTGTGTACGCGGCGCGAAACGCCGCTTGCACTGAGCGCAGGACCGCCGGCACGCCGGTGCCCGAGCGCGCCGAGATGAAGTGTCGCGGCGCCCAGTCGAGAAAATGGAACTTGCGATTGAGGTCGCGCTTGATGCTGGCGCGCTGGTAGTCGCCGAGTCCGTCCCACTTGTTGACCACCACCACCAGTGCTCGTCCGGCTTCGAGGATGAAGCCAGCGATGTGCGCGTCCTGGTCGGCGATCTCTTCGGCGCCATCGAGGAGCAGGATGGCGACATTGCACTGTTCTATCGCCTGCAGGGTTTTTACCACCGAAAACTTTTCGACCGTTTCGAACACCTTGCCCCTGCGTCGCAGGCCTGCAGTATCGATCAGCGTGTATTGCTGGTCGCCGTGTGCGAATTCGACCGCAATCGCATCGCGCGTCGTACCGGGTTGATCGAAGGCGATCAGGCGCTCTTCGCCCAGCAATGTGTTGATGAGGGTCGACTTGCCTACATTCGGTCGCCCGACAATCGCGACCCGGATCCGGGCGCCGGGTCCCTCCTCGGCCAGGCCAACCTCGTCGGCCGTAAATCCCGCAAGGACCTCGTCCATCAAGTCGGCGACACCGTCACCGTGTGCCGCCGATACTGGATTCGGGCTACCCAGCCCGAGTTCGTGGATTTCCGCATAGGCCTCGACCGGCAGCCCTTCGGCCTTGTTGGCTGCAATGACGAGCCGCCTGCCGCTCGCACGCAGTCGCTGCGCAATTCGCAGATCCTGGGCGGTAACGCCTTCGCGCGCGTCAAGGACGAACACCACGACATCGCTTTCAGCAATAGCCTGCTCCGCCTGCTCCGCCATCTCGCGCACGATGCCTTCCGCGGCGACCGGCTCGAAACCGCCCGTATCGATGACCAAGTACGGCACCTGCCCGACGCGCCCTTCGCCGTAGTGGCGGTCACGCGTAAGACCAGGGAAGTCCGCCACCAGCGCGGCGCGGGTCCGGGTCAAGCGATTGAACAGCGTCGACTTGCCGACGTTCGGCCGCCCGACGATCGCTACGACCGGTTTCATGTCTGCTCCACGGTGCGCGCGTCAGCGCCCGAGAGTCAGCAGCGCGACGGTACCGCCCTGCGATTGGACCACGACGCCGTCGGCCCATTGCTGGGGCCGGGCGACGATGGCGCCGTCGCCGATCTCGGTGCGCGCCAGGAACTCGCCGTTTTCCGGCGCCAGGAAATGCACGTAACCCTTGAGGTCGCCGACAACCACGGTGCGCTCCAGCGCAAGCGGTGTCGTCAGCGCACGGTTCTGCATCTTGTCGTTACGCCATTGATTTGCGCCACCCTCGCGGCCGAACGCGTAGATGTGCGACTTTGCGTCGACTGCAAAAACCAGCCGCGCTCCGAGCGCGGGGCCCGATGCCGCGGAGAACTCGCGTGCCCAGCGCAGCGTTCCATTGGTCGCGTCACCGCACGCCAGCCGGCCCTGGAACGAAGCCGCGCACACTTCGCGTCCGCTCACCGCGACCGGTCCAACCACGTCCGCAAGGCGTTCGACCTCGGTTGTTCCCTTGGGCTCGGACACGGTTGCTTCCCAGCGCGTCGCACCGTTGCTAAGTGCCAGTGCCGTCAACTTGCCACCCGGAAAGCCGATCAATACGTTGTCGCCCGCAAAACTCATCTCGGTCGAAGCACGCAGGGTGAGCGGCGGCTGTTGACGCTGAAAGAACCAGCGCCGCTTGCCGGTGTCCGCTTCGAACGCGGCGACACGGTGATCGGTCGAGCGCACGATCACCAGCCCCTTGCCAACCAGCGGCCGTTCGGCGACGTCGCTCGAGACCTGCGCGCGCCACAGTTGCTTGCCGTCGGGTCCGAGTGCGATCACTTCGCCACGCGGCGTTGCAACTGCGACCGTCAGCCCGTCGCTGCC
>DASQAE010000257.1:0-7445 GCA_035635915.1 Burkholderiaceae bacterium
TGAGCGCGGCGCGCTGCGCTCGATACTTGTGTTGCTGCTTTGTGCGGCGGTGGTTGCACTGCCGGTCGCAAGCATTTTCGCGAGTTTCTTTCAGGCCGACACGTCCTGGCCCACGTTGCAACATCTTGCTTCAACGGTGATGCCGCGCGCTGCGCTGGAGACGTTTCTCCTGACGGCCATGGTCACGATTGGCGTGGCGGTACTCGGCACGACCGCAGCCTGGCTGATCGTTGCGCTGGAATTTCCGGGCCGTCGCTTCTTCGAATGGGCGATGCTGCTGCCGCTGGCGATGCCGGCCTACATCGTCGCGTACGCTTACACGGATTTCCTGCAGTTCGCCGGACCAATGCAGGGCGCGTTGCGCGCGGCTTTCGACTGGCGCCGTGGCGATTACTGGTTCCCCGATATCCGTTCGTTGCCGGGCGCAGCGTTCGTGTTCGTCTTTGTGCTGTATCCATACGTGTACCTGCTCGCGCGCACCGCTTTTCTTGCGCGTACGGCCTCGATGATCGACGCGGCACGCAGCCTCGGACTATCGCCGTTCGCCACCTGGGTCCACGTGAACCTGCCGCTGGCACGGCCCGCTGTGGTTGCCGGTGCGCTGCTCGCAATCATGGAAACGATTGCAGACTACGGTGCCGCGTCTTACTTCGGGCTGCAGACGCTCACGACCTCGATCTATCGCGCGTGGTTCTCTCTCGGCGATCGGCTCGCGGCCAGTCAGCTTTCCGCGCTTTTGCTGGTCGTTGTGGTGGGCGTGATGGCGCTCGAGGAACGGGCGCGCGGGCGCGCGCGGTATTTCGCCGCGCCGAACGGTGCGCGCCCGGTGGCGCCGGTGCCGCTTGCCGGTTGGCGCAAGTGGCTGGCGCTGGCAGCGTGTTGCGTGCCAATCGGCATCGGCTTCTTGCTACCGGTTGCCATTCTTGTTGCGTTGGCGGTGCCGGCGATCGAGACGATTTCATGGGCGCGTTATTTCACGTGGTTCGGCAACAGCTTGCTGGTTGCCTGCCTTGCCGCCGCGGTCACGATTCTGGTCGCGTTGTCGCTTGCCTACGCAGTGCGGTTGGCGCCGCCGGGACGGGCCAGGGCGAGCGCGCGGCTCGCTGCGCGCACGATGAACCTGGGCTACGCGGTGCCCGGTGCCGTGATCGCGGTTGGCATCCTTGTTCCACTGGCGCGGCTCGACAACACGATCGATGCGTGGATGAAAGCCGCGTTCGGAATATCGACCGGGCTGTTGCTCACCGGCTCGCTGGTCGCGCTGCTCTACGCCTATCTGGTGCGCTACTTTGCGGTCGCGTATCAGCCGCTCGAGGCGGGCCTGGCGCGCATCACGCCCGCGATGGATGCGAGCGCACGTTCCCTCGGCAGTGCGCCGCTGGATGTATTCCGCCGCGTGCACCTGCCGCTATTGGCGCCGTCGGTGCTCGCGGCGGGGCTGCTGGTTTTTGTCGATGTGATGAAGGAATTGCCTGCCACCCTCGTGCTGCGGCCGTTCAACTTCGATACGCTGGCGGTAATTGCGTACCAGCTCGCCGCCGACGAGCGCCTTGGCGAAGCAGCACTGCCTTCGCTGACCATCGTGCTGGCGGGTGTGTTGCCCGTATTCCTGCTGTCGCGCGCGATTGCGCGCGCGGCGGCACCGACTGGTTGAACCTGGGAGAAACAAGATGGCTTATGTTTTTGCAGTGCCCGCGCAGCCGGTAGTCCCGGTCCAGGGATCGAGCGACCTGTTCCCGATTCATCGCATCTACTGCGTCGGCCGCAACTATGCGGAGCACGCGAAGGAGATGGGCTTCAGCGGGCGCGAGCCGCCGTTTTTTTTCGCCAAGCCCGCCGATGCAGCGATGCCGGTGCCGGAAGGCGAGACGGGAGAAATGCCGTATCCACCCGCTACGCGCGACCTGCACCACGAGATGGAACTGGTGGTCGCGATCGGCAAGCGCGGCGCCAATATCGCCGCGGCAGATGCGCCGAGCTACATCTGGGGTTATGCCGCGGGTCTCGACATGACGCGGCGCGATCTGCAAGGCGAGATGAAAAAGCAGGGGCGGCCGTGGGAAATCGGCAAGAGCTTCGATTTTGCAGCGCCGATCGGTCCGCTCAAGCCGGTGACCAAAAGCGGAATCGTCACGGCTGGCCGGATTCAACTCAACGTCAACGGCACGCGGCGCCAGGAAAGCGACCTGGCGAAGATGATCTGGAACGTCAACGAGACCATCGAGCACCTGTCGAAGTACTTTGAACTCGTGCCGGGCGATCTGATCTACACGGGAACACCGGAGGGCGTCGCCGCCGTGCAGTCCGGTGACCTGATGGAAGGTAGCGTCGAGGGGGTGGGCACGATCAAGGTGCGGGTGCGCTAGTCGGACGAGCGAGGTCTTCCATGTTCAAGCTTTACAGCAATGCACGGTCCTCGGCCTCATTTCGGATCCGGATCGCGCTGAACCTCAAGGGACTGCAGTTCGAGTACATCCCGGTCGATTTGCGCAAGGGCGGGCAGTTCGACGAGGTCTATCGGCGCCTCAATCCGCAAGAGTTGGTGCCGCTGCTCGACGACGGCACGGCGCGTCTCACGCAGTCGCTGGCGACGATGGAGTACCTGGAAGAAAGGTATCCGCAGCCGCCGATTCTTCCCCATGCGCCGCTGGAGCGCGCGTACGTGCGCGGCGTGGCGCAGGCGGTAGCGTGCGAGATCCATCCGCTCAACAACCTACGCGTACTGCGTTACCTGGTGCGCGAGATGGAACTCCCGGAGGAGAAGAAGAACACCTGGTATCGGCACTGGGTCGAACAGGGACTGGCGCAGATCGAAGCCGGGTTGGTGGCGGGCAAGCGCACCGGGCGCTATACGCTGGGCGATCAGGTGACGGTTGCGGATATCTGCATCGTGCCGCAGATCTTCAACGCGCAGCGCTTCAACTGCCGGCTCGATCATGTGCCGACAGTGATGCGGATCTTTGATTCGTGCATGCAACTAGCGGCGTTCGAAAATGCCCGGCCGGAGAAACAGCCGGACTTCGTGGATTAGGCGAGATTGAGCCTTGCATGCACAGACCGTCTGTCAGAGGACCAGCACCATGACCACCAAACAATTCGCTTCCCAGGCCGATCTTGAAGCGAAGAAGGTTTCGTTCACGAAACTTTCCGAGCGTGCGTACGCCTATACCGCCGAGGGTGATCCCAACACCGGCGTCATCATCGGTGACGACGCGGTGATGATCGTCGATGCGACCGCCACGCCGGTGATGGCGGCGGACGTGATCGGCTACGTCCGCCAAGTGACGGACAAACCGATCAAGTACGTGGTCCTGTCGCACTATCACGCGGTCCGCGTACTGGGCGCCTCCGGTTATCGCAACGAAGGGCTGCAACAGGTGATCGCGTCGCAGGACACGCGCGATCTGATCGTCGAGCGTGGCCAGCAGGACATGGATTCGGAGATCGGCCGTTTTCCGCGCCTGTTCCAGGCAGTCGAGTCCGTGCCGGGGCTCACGTGGCCGACCTTGACGTTCAAAGGCGAGCTGCGCCTGTGGCTCGGCAAGCTCGAGGTGCGCATCATGCAGCTGGGGCGCGGGCACACCAAGGGCGACACGGTGGTGTGGTTGCCGCAGGAGCGCATCCTGTACTCGGGCGACCTGGTCGAGTTCGAAGCAGCCTGCTACACGGGTGATGCTTATCTCGCCGATTGGCCAGCTACGCTCGATCGTGTCGCAGCGCTCGAGCCCGACAAGCTCGTGCCGGGGCGCGGGCCGGCGCTGACGGATCGCAAGCAGGTTCAGGCGGGCATCGGCTACACCAAGGACTTCGTTTCCACGCTGTATGAAAGCGCGCAAGAAGCGGTTCGGCGCGGCCTGGATCTGAAGGGAACGATGGCGTACGCGCGGTCGCGCATGGATCCGAAGTTTGCGAACGTGTTCATCTACGAGCACTGCCTGCCGTTCGACGTCACACGCGCGCACGATGAAGCGTCGGGCATCCGCGATCCGCGCATCTGGACCGCAGAACGCGACCAGCAGATGTGGCAGGCGCTGCAAGGCTGAGCTGAGGGAGAGCTCGAATGAATCTTTCCGATCGTGTCGAGCCCGGGGCGCCGACCGCGGCGCACGCCGGCTACATGAGTGGCTTCGGCAACGAATTCGCCACCGAGGCGCTGCCGGGAGCGCTGCCGGTGGGACAGAATTCGCCGCAGCATTGTCCCTATGGCCTGTACGCCGAACAGATATCCGGCACGGCGTTCACCGCGCCGCGCGGATCCAATCGCCGGTCCTGGCTCTATCGGATCCGTCCCGCCGCTGTGCACCAGCCGTTCAAACGCATTGACGACGGCTGGCTCAGCAACGACTTCGCCGCCGCGAACACACCGCCGAACCAGTTGCGCTGGGATCCACTGCCGATGCCCCGCAACGCAACCGATTTTGTCGACGGCCTGGTCACGTTTGCCGGCAACGGCGATCCGCACGCGCAGCAAGGCTGCGGCATCTACCTCTTCGCCGCCAACCGGTCGATGACCGAGCGGGTGTTCTACGACGCCGATGGCGAGCTTTTGATCGTGCCGCAGGACGGGCGCCTGCGTTTTGTCACTGAACTCGGTGTGATCGAGGTCGAGCCGCAAGAGATCGCGGTGATCCCGCGCGGCGTGCGTTTTCGCGTCGAACTACTCGACGATACGGCGCGCGGCTACATCTGCGAGAACTTCGGCGCTGGGTTTCGTTTGCCCGACCTCGGACCGATCGGCTCCAACGGGCTTGCCAATCCGCGCGACTTCCAGGTTCCGGTCGCAGCGTACGAGGATCGTGATGGCCGGTTCGACCTGGTGGCCAAGTTCATGGGCCATCTGTGGGCGGCCGAGATGGACCATTCGCCGCTCGACGTCGTGGCATGGCATGGCAATCACGTGCCGTACAAATACGACTTGCGGCGCTTCAACACCATCGGCTCGATCAGCTTCGATCATCCCGATCCGTCGATTTTCCTGGTGCTGCAGGCGCCTTCGGATACGCCCGGCGTCGACATGATCGACTTCGTCATCTTCCCGCCGCGCATCCTCGCGATGGAACACACGTTTCGCCCGCCCTGGTTCCACCGCAACATCGCGAGCGAGTTCATGGGTCTCATCAGCGGGGTCCACGATTCGAAGGCGGAGGGTTTTGTGCCGGGCGGTGCAAGCCTGCACAACTGCATGAGCGGTCATGGTCCCGATGCGCAGTCTTTTGCCAAGGCGACAGCGGCGGACACCAGCAAGCCGGACTACATCCGCGACGCGATGGCATTCATGTTCGAGACCCGCACCGTGATCCGGCCGACGCGGTTTGCGCTCGAGACGGCGCAGCTGCAGGCGCGGTACTTCGAGTGCTGGCAGGGATTGCCGAAGAACTTCGATCCGCAGCGCCGGTAGAAGACTTTCTCCGGCGTTCAAACCCGACGGCGCGCCTTCAGCGTCTGAGCAAACTCCGCCACCGAGGTGGCGTAGAAGAAGCTGCGGTTGTAGTGCAGCAGTGCGGAAAAGTTGGCAGTGCCGACGCGGTATTCCACCCCTTCGATGCCGCTGGCGGATACGAACGGCAGGTCCGCCAACAGAACCCGCGTGTCCGGGCCAAGCGTGCCGTCGATCGTCACGCCCAGGCGCTCCACGTCCTGCCAGCGATAGATCGCACGAATGGTCGCGCCCAGGACCTCGGGCGCCTCGGCGCTGGTCTGGGCGCTGAACGCCACCGGCAGCCCGCGCGTCCAACCATGCTTGGAAAGAAAACGCGCCACCGACCCGATCGCGTCGGCGGTGCTGCGCGTGATGTCGATACGCCCGTCCCCGTCGAAGTCGATCGCCTGCGTGCGCACCGAGCTCGGCATGAATTGCGGCAGCCCGAGCGCACCGGCGAACGAGCCGCGTTGTGCCAGCGGATCCAGGCGCTGCTCGCGGCAGAGCAACAGGAATTGCGCCAGTTCTTCGCGGTAGTACGCCGCGCGCCGGGTGTAATCGAAACTCAGCGTCATCAGCACGTCGAGGGTGCGATGCGAGCCGCTCAGGCGGCCGAACATCGTTTCGATGCCGATGACGGCGACGATGATCTCCTCCGGCACGCCAAAAACCTCCGTGGCACGTGCCAGCGTGTCGCGATTGTCACGCCAGAAAACCAGTCCCTCGCGCAGCCGTTTCTCATCGAGCGCCCGCGCGCGATATTCGCGCCAGTTGCGATTGCTGGGTGGCTGCAGTGCCGGCGTCGTCAGGCGTTCCGCGGTCTCGTCATAGCGGCCCTGCGCGAGCACCGATCGCAACCACGCGCGATCGAAAGCGTAGGCGTCGACCACCGCGTCGATGAACTCGCGCACATCGTCGCGCAGCGCGTAGCTGGAAGACTGCGCGCCCACGCGCGGCGGCAGCGCGAGGGCCGCAACGACGCCAACCAGCATGCAGCGACGGTTCATCAGCGCGTCCCTCAGGCAGCGCGCGGGCGAAAACGGCTCACCGCTCGTCGCAGGTCCCGCAGCGCGCCGGGAGTCATGGTCGGGCTTGCGCGTGAATATCGCCATTGCTCGAAAGCTTGCAGTATTTCGCGCGCGCCGGCCAGGGTTTCCGCCGCCATTTCGCGCTCCAGGCGACGGCCAAGATCGCGCGGACCCTCATGCAGGCTGACTCCGATGCCGGCGTCGCGCAAGCGGATCTGGAACCGCGCGAAGAGTTCCGCCAGCGGATCGCGCTCGGAACGATGGCGCAGCGAGAAAAACGCGAGCACCGAGAGCAGCACGATCAGGCTGCCACCGAAGAGCCACGCCAGCGTGCGCCAGTCCGGTATCAGGCCGAGCTTGAGCAGGAAGTCGCGTTGGCGCTCGGGCGAGTAGGACAGAACCCATTGGTACCAGGAGTTTTGCACCGCCTCCCAGTTGAACCGCACCCGCCGCACCCAGTCGATCTCGATGACCGAGTCCCCGAGCGGTACAAGCCCTTGGCGGCGCGCGATTTCGCGGGCGCCGTTTTCGATCCGCAATGGCGCGACCACGGCGGTCGGATCGATACGGACCCAACCGCGCTCGGCGATCCAGACTTCGGCCCACGCGTGGGCATCCGACTGCCGCACGGTGAGAAAACGATCGATCGGGTTCAGCTCGCCGCCCTGGTAGCCCGTCACGACGCGTGCCGGCACGCCGACCATGCGCATCACCACCGCGAAGGCCGACGCGTAGTGCTCGCAATACCCCAGGCGGGTATCGAATAGAAACTCGTCGACCGAATGTTTGCCGAGCAACGGCGGTTCGAGGGTGTAGCGGTAGCCACCGCGGCGGAAATGGTCGAGCACCGCGAGCACAAGGCGCTGGGTGCCGCCGCGCTGCGTTTCGGGAACCTGGCGCCGCAGTTCTTCCGCGAAATCGCGCGTGCGTGGATTGAATCCCGCGGGCAGTTGCAGCCAATCGTGCAAAGTCTCGGGAGTTTCGTTCAGACCAATGGC
>DASQAE010000258.1:0-3598 GCA_035635915.1 Burkholderiaceae bacterium
CGGAAAATGATGCGCGCTGGGCGCCAGGTACTGGCCAACCGTCAGCATGTCGACGGCGTGCGCGCGCAAATCGCGCATGACCTGCAGGATCTCGTCATCTTCTTCGCCCAGTCCGACCATCACTCCGCTCTTGGTCGGGACGTTCGGGACGCGCCGCTTGAACTCCTGCAGCAGGCGCAGCGAATGGGCGTAGTCGGAGCCCGGTCGCGCCTGCCGATAAAGCCGCGGCACGGTCTCCAGGTTATGGTTCATCACGTCGGGTGGTGCCGCTTCGAGCACTTCGAGCGCGCGGTCGAGTCGGCCGCGAAAGTCCGGTACCAGCACCTCGATGCGGGTGGCGGGCGAAAGTTCGCGCACAGCCCGAATGCAGTCAACGAAGTGCGCCGCGCCGCCATCGCGCAGGTCGTCGCGATCGACCGAAGTGATGACGACGTACGCAAGCTTCAACGCCGCGATCGTACGGGCCAGGTTGAGCGGCTCTTCGACGTCGAGCGGTTCGGGGCGGCCGTGCGCCACGTCGCAGAAGGTGCACCGGCGTGTGCATTTGTCGCCCATGATCATGAACGTCGCGGTGCCCTTGCCGAAACACTCGCCAATGTTCGGGCACGAGGCCTCTTCGCACACGGTATGCAGCCGGTGCTCACGCAGGATGTTCTTGATCTCGTAAAAGCGCGTCGACGCGGATCCGGCGCGCACGCGGATCCAGTCCGGCTTGCGCAACGTTTCCTTGGCTTGCACCACCTGGATCGGGAACTTGCGGAACACCACGCCGGTCTTGGCGTCGCCCTTCTTTTTTGCAAAGGGATCGGGCGTTGCGGGTGGAAGGACGTCGGTCATGACTGGAGGCTAGGTTGCGGCACTTGTGACGGCGGTCTGCGCGGCGATGGCCGGAAAATGGGCCGCGAGCCGAGCGCAGAGACGCGCCGCTACATCGCGCGCTGAGGTTCGAACGCCGAGTTTAGCCAAGTCGACCGTGGCAAGTCCCTCATAGCCGCACGGATTGATGCGGCCGAATGGCTCGAGATCCATCGCGACGTTCAGCGCCACGCCGTGATAGCTGCAGCCGCGCGTGATCCTGATACCCAACGCAGCGACCTTGGCCAGGCCCGCGAACTGGCCGCTGCCGTGCCGCTCTGCCCAGGGCACATAGATGCCGGGCGCGCCGGGCACGCGCCCGCCTTGCACCGCGTACGACGCCAGCGTCTGTATGACGGCCTGCTCGATCCGGTACACGAGTTCCTTGACGTAGATGCCGCGCCGGCGCAGATCGATCAAGGTATAGACGATGACTTGGCCGGGCCCATGGTAGGTGACCTGTCCGCCGCGATCGGAGGCAACCACGGCAATCGTGCCCGGCGCCAGAAGATGTTCACGCCGCCCTGCGAGGCCAAGAGTGAACACGGGCAGATGCTCTACCGCCCACAACTCGTCCGCGGTGCTTGCGTCGCGGCGCGCGGTGAACTCGCGCATGGCGGCCCAGGTCGCCACGTACTCGACGCGGCCGAGTTCGCGAACGACCGGGCCCGGCACGTTCACAACACGATCTTGACCAGCGGGTGGCCGGTCAAAGCCCGGTACAGCGTATCGAGCTGCTCGCGCGAAGTTGCGCGCACCGTGGCGGTCAACGACAAATAGTTGCCGAACTTCGATGCCCGCACCTCGACGGTTTCGGTATCGAAATCGGGCGCGTGCTCGCGCACGACCGCGGCAATCTGCTGCGCGAATCCTTCGACCCGCCGGCCCATCACCTTGATCGGGAAATCGGTCGGGAAAACCAGCGGCGACGATGCGGTTGCGGTCTGGCTCATGAACTCCTGGGGCTAAAGGGCTGCTATCGCGGCATCGTAGGCCGCACTCAGACGACTGTAGATGGGTCCGGGGCGACCGTTTCCAACCGGCTTGCCGTCGAGGCGCGTGATCGGCAAGACCTCGCGTGTTGCCGCAGTAAGCAGCAGTTCGTCGGCAACGGCGACTTCGGCTCGAGCGATGCGCCGTTCGGCAAAAGGAATCGAGTGCGCTGCGCAGAGTTCGCCGATGAAGCCGTAGCGAATTCCCTCCAGGATGCGGCGATCACGTGGCGGGCCGGCAACGGCGCCACTTTTCACCATCCAGATATTGCTCGAGGAGCCCTCGGTCAGCCAGCCCTCGCGAAACTGCACCACCTCCTGCGCGTCGTTATCCACCGCGAACTGGCGCGCGAGCACGGCGCCGAGCAACGAGACCGACTTGATGTCGCAGCGCGCCCAGCGCTCGTCCTCGCGCGTGACCGCGTCCAAACCGGTTTCGCGTTGTTGCCGGCTCGGCCGCTGAAACGGGGTCGTCATCACAAAAACCGTCGGTTCGACATCCGCGGGAAAAGCGAAGTCGCGTTTGGCAACGCCGCGCGTGACCTGGATGTAAACGGATTGGTCGGCGGAGTCGCATGCAGCGACGACGCGCTCGATCAGTGCCAGCCACCGGGTTCGATCGAACGGGTTGGCGATACGCACCTCACCAAGGCTGCGCGCCAACCGCGCGAGGTGCTGTGTTACGCGAAACGGTTTGCGGTGATACACCGGCACCACTTCGTACACGCCATCGCCGAAGATAAAACCGCGGTCAAGCGGAGAGATGCGGGCTTCGGCGAGCGCAACCCAGTCGCCGTTGAGATAACAAAGGCCTTGTGGATCCATGGAGTCGAGCCGTGCAGAAAAAACCCCGGCATCGTACCCGGGCGCCACAATGCGGATCAGCGCCGGCGCAGCGCGCGCAGAAAGTCTTGCGCGTGTGCGTCTCCGAGCATGCCGGCCACCAGGCGTTCGGCCTCGTGCAGGCGCTGGCGCAATTCCTCGGTGGTGCGACAGTGCTCGATGCGCACGGCCATCACCTCGGCATCGGGTCCGAGCCGATCGGAGAGTTCGCGTACCGCACGCCGCTTGACCGACTCGAAACTCGCAACCAATCGATCTTCACCGAGCTCTTCACTCGTCGCCTCCGCTGCCGCAGGAGCGGCCGCCGGGATCGGCGGCGCGCCTGCATGCAACGGCTGCACGAGCCCCTGTACTTCAAGCTGTTCGATGATGGCGCTGATCTCGCCGGTGCGCGCCAGCGGTGCCAGGTCCGCGACCGTGCGCTTGCCGTCGATCATGATCAGCACGCGCCGCGCTGCAAGCGGCACGGCGCCACTGCGTGAACCCACTTCGGCGACGCCCTTGGCGGTCTTGGCGTAAACGAGCCGGTCGTCGAGCATGTTTGAGAGTGGCCTCAGGCAAGGAACGCCGCGCGAAGCAAACCGCACGGCTGAACGGGCTGAGGCTGCGGGCGCGTCCTGGGACTTCTAGTCGTTTTGCGCAGTAGCGTCAAACTCGCGCTCATGCAGGTGGTTGACGACGAGCCGCTTGAGCGTCGCAAGGCGACGGTGGAAAAAGTGATCGGCGCCGGGGAGAACGATGATCGGCAACTCCTGAGGCCGCGCCCAATCGAAGACGTCGGCGAGCGGGATCGTTTCGTCGAGTTCGCCGTGGATCACCAAGGTGTGCGGCGGCACCGGCGGTAGCGGCCATTTGCCGGCTGCCGCACCGATCAGCACCAGATGCTGCGGTGGGCGCTGGGCCGCGAT
>DASQAE010000259.1:0-5939 GCA_035635915.1 Burkholderiaceae bacterium
CAATCATCGGCGGTTTCGAAGCTCAATTCGGAAGCAAGTTCAATGTCTTCGAGAAGGGTCTGATCACCGCGATCCCGTACCTGCCCGCCGCCTTCGCGTTGTACTTCTGGAGCCGTGATGCCACAAAACGCGGCGTACGGACGTGGCACATCGCGGTGCCTGCGCTTGTCGGTGCACTGAGCGTGCCGCTCGCCCTGTACATGCAGTCGCCGGCAGCCACCGTGGCAACGATCACGATCACTGCGTGCGCAATCTTCTCCGCGCTGCCTAACTTCTGGGCGATGCCCGGGCGCTTCCTGTCGGGGGCCGCGGCCGCCGCTGGCATTGCGCTGATCAACACGGTCGGCAACTTCGCCGGCTTCGCCGCCCCATTCATCACCGGTGCAGTGAAGGACGCGACGGGCTCGTACCACGCCCCGATGTTCATCGTCGGTGGCGTCATGCTGATTTCGTCCCTCGCGATGTGGCGGTTCACGCGCCACGCGCGCGACGAATCACTACAGACCGGATCCGGCGTCGCTTTCGCGCCGCGTCAAGCCTTCAAGTAACCAGCTCCGCATCCCTCCAGAAAATTCCAAAGGAACCTAGCCATGAAAGAAACCATCGTTCTCTTCGGCGCCGGCGGCAAGATGGGCGTCCGCCTGTCGAAGAACCTGCTCAAGTCCGACTACGTCGTGCGTCACGTCGAACCTAGTCCTGCCGGCCGCAAGCGACTGAAGGACGAACTCGGCGTGGATTGCGTGAGCGCCGACGAGGCGCTCGTCAAGGCCGACGTCGTGATCCTGGCAATCCCGGACACCATCATTGGCAAGATCGCGCACGAGATCTCACCCAAGCTGCGGCCCGGCACCATGGTGATGCTGCTCGATGCCGCGGCGCCCTTCGCCGGTCACTTGCCGGATCGCAAGGACCTCACCTACTTCGTCGCCCACCCCTGCCATCCGACGATCTTCAACGACGAGACCGAAGAAGCGGCACGGCGCGACTACTTCGGCGGCGCAGCAGCCAAGCAGTCGATCACCAATGCACTGATGCAAGGACCCGAGTCCGCTTACGCCCTGGGCGAGGATGTGGCCAAGACGATCTACGCGCCCATCCTGCGCTCGTACCGTCTCACAGTCGACCAGATGGCGTTGCTCGAGCCAGGCCTGTCGGAGACCGTCTGCGCGACGCTGCTGCAGGTGATGCGTGACGCGATGGACGAGGTGGTGACGCGCGGCGTTCCGCGTGATTGCGCGCGCGACTTCCTGCTTGGCCACATGAACATTCTCGGCGCGGTGATCTTCAACGAGATCCCCGGTGCTTTCTCGGACGCTTGCAACAAGGCGATCACCTTCGGCAAGCCGCGTCTGATGCGCGACGACTGGCGCAAGGTCTTCGACCGCAACGAGATCGCTGAAAGCATTCGCCGCATCACCTGAGCCGGCAGCGACCAGCCCTTCACACGTCGCCTGACGTCGCGGCACGACGCCGCGGCGGGCAGGCACAACCGATTCGTTGTTTGTTTTGACGCAGGAGCCTGCGGTGCAAGAACGCATCCACGCCACTTATTGGCTCGAAACCGGCGATGAGCCCGGCCGAGCGGCGGAAGTCATCGCTGGCGAGCAATCGAGCGGAACCTTTGTCGCGCTCGCGACCGAAACACCGGAACTGAAAGCACGCTCGGGCGCACGCATCGAACGTCTCGAGGTCCTCGACACTGTGTCAACACCGAGCCTGCCGACACCGCAGTCCTCCGGCCGGTACACGCGCTGCATGCTCGAGTTGTCGTGGCCGATAGAAAATCTCGGCACTTGCCTGCCGACGTTGATGGCGACAATCGCCGGCAATCTCTTCGAGTTGCGCGCGGTGACGGGACTGCGGCTCACCGACTTGCAGCTACCGCCCTCGTTTGCCGCCGCCTACCCGGGCCCGGCTTTCGGGATCGGCGGCACGCGCAAGCTTGCCGGCGTAACGCGCGGGCCGCTTATCGGAACCATCATCAAGCCGAGCGTTGGCCTGTCGCCCGAGCAGACCGCGCAGCAGGTGCGCGAACTCGTCGAAGGCGGCATCGATTTCGTCAAGGACGACGAACTGCAAGCCGACGGACCGCACTGCCCTTTCGACGAACGTGTGCGCGCAGTGATGCGTGTCGTCAACGAAGCGGCCGAGCGCACGGGCAAGAAAGTCATGGTCGCGTTCAACCTGACCGGCGACCTCGACAAAATGCGCCGCCGCCATGACCTGGTGCTCGCGCAAGGCGGCACGTGCGTGATGGTGTGCCTGAACTCGGTGGGCATCGTTGGCCTGCATGAGCTGCGCCGCCATGCACAGCTTCCGATCCACGCGCACCGCGCCGGCTGGGGATACCTGACCCGCAGCCCGGCACTCGGTTGGGACTACGCACCGTGGCAGAAGATCTGGCGCCTTGCCGGTGCAGACCACTTGCATGTGAACGGGCTGCGCAACAAGTTCAGTGAGCACGACAAAAGCGTGATCGCAGCCGCGCGCTCGGTGCTGGCGCCGGTGATGAAGAGCGCACCGATGACGGCGATGCCTGTGTTCAGCTCAGGACAAACCGGTCTGCAGGCGCACGACACCTACGCGGCGCTGGGATGCGCAGACCTGATTCACACCGCGGGCGGCGGCATCTTCGGCCATCCCAACGGCGTCGCCGCCGGCGTCGAAGCGCTGCGCGCGTCGTGGGACGCTGCATTGACTGGCACTCCCTTGGTCGAACAAGCGCGCCGCAGCTCGGCGCTGCGCGGTGCACTGGAGTTCTGGCGATGAGCCGTGCGAGTTCCGTGCCACTGCCCGATGGCCTGCTGCTCGCCTACTACGGCGACGATTTCACAGGCTCGACGGACGCGATGGAAGCGATGACCGCGGCCGGTGTGCCGACGGTGCTTTGCCTCGAACCTCCAACACCGGCACTCCTGCGGCGCTTTCCCGGTGTGCGTTGTGTGGGTCTGGCTGGATCGTCGCGCGGGCGCAGCCCCGAATGGATGGATGCCAACCTGCCGCGCTTGTTCGAAAGCCTCAGCGCGCTCGGCGCACCGATCCTTCACTACAAGGTCTGCTCGACCTTCGACTCGTCGCCAGTTGTCGGTTCCATCGGCCGTGCGATTGATCTCGGCGTGCCACGCATGCGAGGACGCTGGGCACCAATGGTGATCGGCGCGCCGCGGCTCAAGCGTTACCAACTCTTCGGCAACTTGTTCGCCGCCGTCGACGGTGTCGGCCATCGCCTCGACCGCCACCCAACCATGTCGCGCCACCCCGTGACGCCGATGCATGAAGCGGACTTGCGGCGGCACCTGAGCCCGCAAACTCAGCGACGCACCGAATTGATCGACATGGTTCAGCTGCGAGCCGGCGAAGGCAGCGCGCGCGTCGCGCAACTGGCCGGCAACGACGTACCGGTCGTGCTGGTGGACGTGCTGGACGAGGAGACGCTGCTCGAGGCCGGAAAGCTTGTGTGGGAAAACCGCGGCGACGGCCTCTTCAGTGCATCGTCGTCGGGCTTGTCTTACGCGCTGACGGCGTACTGGCGGTCGCTCGGATTGTTACCGCGCGAGCCGACGCTGCCGGTTGCGGATGCCGTGCCCACGATTGCTGCAGTGAGCGGCAGTTGCTCGCCGGTTACCGCCGCTCAGATCCGCTGGGCACGCGCGCATGGGTTTGTCACCGAGCGGCTGCAGTTGCGGCACGCACTCGACGCGGCTCGTGCGAACGACGAGATCGAACGTTGCGTCGCGGCCGCAGCCAATGCGCTGCACGATGGCACGAGCGCGCTCGTGTTCAGCGCTGAAGGGCCGGACGACGCCACCGTCACCGGTTTCGACGCGATCGCCGCCGATGCCGGGCTGCGCCGCGGCGATGCCGCGCGGCGCGTCGGTGCGGCGCTCGCGGAGGTGATGCGACGTCTGCTCGATCGCACCGAAACAAGGCGTGTGGTCGTAGCCGGCGGCGACAGCTCGGGGGAGGTTGCCAGCGCGCTGGGTATCAGCGCATTGAGCGTCGCCGCCACCATGGCACCCGGTGCACCCCTGTGCCGGGCCTGGTCAAACAATCCGCGTCGCGACGGCCTCGAAATTGTCCTCAAGGGTGGGCAAATCGGCACGCCCGAATTCTTCGGCTCGGTGTTGACGGGCCGTCCGGCCGTTTGAACCGCGGCGCCGCACCGCGTTTTGCCAGAACTGCCGCTGCCGCTGTACGCTGCGATCGCCGAGGCCCTCTGCGGTTAAATGGGCGTGAGCGTAAGCGCGCGCCCCGACTGGATTTCGCTTCTCCGGGGGGCTTCGGTCAACGGCATGATCTTCGCCATGGTGTCGGCGGCGGCAACGCGTGAGTCTTTTACCTGATGACGAGCCCACAATCGTCCCGATACGCGCTCGGGACGGGGTCGCATCTGCTCCGCCAGGAACCGGCCTCGGCGGCGGCAACACCTTGCCACGCGGCACGCGGCTCGGCGAATTCGAGATCACCGGGCTCGTGGGCGAAGGCGGGTTTGGCATCGTGTACCTGGCGCACGACCACGTCCTGGGGCGCGACGTCGCGCTCAAGGAATACATGCCCTCCGCACTTGCTGCGCGCAGCGAAGCGTCGACAGTGGTGGTAAGGGCGGCGCGCTACGAGGAACCGTTTCAAGCGGGATTGCGAAGCTTCATCAACGAGGCGCGCCTGCTGGCGCGCTTTGACCATCCGTCGCTGGTGAAGGTGTACCGGTTCTGGGGGGCCAACGGCACCGCCTACATGGTGATGCCGTTCTACGAAGGCATCACGCTGAAGGTGATGCTGAAGAATCTCGGCCAGCGGCCCGACGAAGTCTGGCTCAAGGACTTGTTGCGCCCGCTCACCGACGCACTCGAGCTGCTACACGGGGATCACTGCTTTCATCGCGACATCGCGCCGGACAACATTTTGATGTTGGAAGGCAAGCGACCCCTTCTGCTCGATTTCGGCGCAGCGCGCAGGGTCATTGGCGATCTGACGCATGAACTGACGGCGATCCTGAAACCGGGCTACGCGCCGGTGGAGCAGTACGCGGAAGTGTCGTCCATGAGGCAAGGCGCCTGGACCGATATCTACGCGCTGGCCTCGGTGGTGTATTTCGCGATCATGGGCAAAGCGCCCGAACCATCTGTCGCCCGACTGATCTCGGACCCGATGGTGCCGCTGACCGCGGCCGCGGCCGGACGCTACAGCGCCGAGTTCCTCGCAGGAATCGACAAAGCGCTCAAGGTGAAGCCGCAGGACCGGCCGCAGAGTATCGCTGAGCTACGCACACTGATCGGGCTGGGCGACCGGCGGCGCAGCGTGAGCGCCCGTCCGCCCACTACCGGCGCCGCGACAGCGACGACGGTTGCCGCGTCGGCGCAGGTCGCGCCATCGGCCATCCCGCAAGGACCCGGAAAGCGGGCGCAACCCGCGAGCGCGTCCCGCCCGGTGCTCGATCGAAGCGTGGTCCCTGGCGCCCGCAAGACGGCGATGATTCCGCTTGCCGCATTTGCAGTCGCGCTGCTCGTATTGATTGGGGCGGCCGCGGTTTATTTCATGCGCCAGCCACGCACCGATGCGCCGCTCGCGGTCGAGCAGCAAGCAGTCCCGCCGACAACTCCCGACCAGCAAGGCGCGCCAGCACCGATGTCGGAGAGACAGGCTCAATCACCCACGGTGGCGGCGACGCCTCCTTTCAGCCCGGAGCTGATGCTGCGCCAGGTGCTCGACGGCAGCGATCGCCAGCGCGCTGTTACCGCCTCGGCTGATGTGACCCAGGCACGTATAGGACAGGACTCTCTACGTTTCAGCATCAGTTCGTCCAAGCCCGGCTATGTCTATGTGCTGGCGCTCGGGAGCCGCGACATTGACTTTGAACTGCTGTTTCCAAATACCGTGGACGCCAATAACCGCCTTGACCCGGGCCAGGTTCGCAAGCTGCCTGGCGCCCAGTGGTCGTT
>DASQAE010000260.1:0-10763 GCA_035635915.1 Burkholderiaceae bacterium
CGGCGCATGTGCGATCGCAGACGGCGGCAGACGCTGATGCAGTTCGAAGCCGGACGCGCTCGCCACCGCCGCACTCGACCTGGTCGGAACCAGCGGCGCGAGCAGCGCGCAGGCCAGGAACAAGGAAGCGGAGCGTGCGGACATGAAGCTCGACCGTGTTTCAGTTGGGGCGCCATTGCCCTGGCACGAAGCGCCAGTTCGGTCCAACCACCAGCCAGTGCGGTGCGACCCAGTGATAACCGGGTCGCGCGCCCTCCCAGTGGCCTGGTACCCACACGTGTTCGCCGCGTTCCCAGCGCCAATGCCCGGCGACCCAGAAGAAGCCCGGACCCGGCGGCGGAGGAAGGGGTTCGACGCGCGGCGGCGGAGGCGGGCGTGGTACGTCGACCACGGCAACCGGCGGCGGCAATTCCATGCGGCGCCAGCCGCCAGGATGGAACACCCAGACGCCGCCCTCCAGCGACCAGTGCGCGGGCACGAATACTTCGCGCGGGCGCGGTTCGACCCAATGGCCCGGCACCCAGACATAGTTGGCACCGTCCCAGCGCCAATGGCCACTGACCCAGTAGTAACCGGGCGCCGGCGGCGGAGGCGGAGCTTCGACACGCGGGGGTGGCGGGGCAATGGTTACGCGCGCCTCCACGATGGGTGGACCTTCGCGCCGCGGAGGAGGTGCGACCACGCACGCCGCGAGCGCCGCAGGCAGCAGCACCAGCACCGCCCGACGTGAACCTGACGCAATCGTTGCTTTTTTCATGCTGCGCTCCCTTCCTGGCCGGCATGGGGCCGGGTTGATATTCGATACGCAACGGCCGGCAGCGCCGTGCTGTTGACCAGGAAGGTTTTCCATTTGTATCGGCGACAATCGGCCGATGTCCACGTCCGCCCCACGCACGGAGGTCGAACCCTCGCAGGCCGCGCTCGTGCGAGCCATGCCGGCGCTGTTCGTGCTCATCTGGAGCACCGGCTTCGTGGTCGCACGCTTCGGCATGCCGTACGCGCCGCCGCTGCGTTTTCTGGCGCTGCGTTATGCGCTTTCGGTCCTGGCATTCGGCATCTGGATCGCCTTGGCGCGCCCGCGCTGGCCGGGCAATCGCGCGCAATGGCTTCACCTTGCCGTCACCGGCGTGCTGATCCATGCCGGATATCTCGGCGGTGTCTGGTCCGCGGTCAAGCTCGGCATCTCCGCCGGAACGGTGGCGCTTATCGTTGGCCTGCAGCCGGTATTGACCGCACTCTGGGTCGCGATCACCGGCAGCGAGCATCGCATCGCGGGACGTCAGTGGCTCGGGCTCGCTCTTGGCCTGGCGGGACTGCTGCTGGTGGTCTGGCGCAAGCTCGGTGTCGGTGAAGTGACCGCGATCAACATGGCACTGTCGCTGCTCGCTCTGCTCTCGATCACGATTGGAACGCTGTATCAGAAGCGCTTTGTCGCGCCCTGTGACGTGCGCACTGCCAATACGGTGCAATTGCTTGCGGCTTTCGCGATCACTTTTCCTCTGGCGCTGCTCGAGCACGAGTCGATTCAACTGCACCCCGAACTCATCGGCGCGATGGCCTGGTCGGTGCTGGCGCTAACCCTCGGTGGAAGCTCCTTGCTTTACCTGTTGATCCAGCGCGGCGCCGCCACGCGCGTGACGAGCCTGCTCTACCTGGTGCCGCCGTGCACTGCGGTAATGGCGTGGCTGCTGTTCGGCGAAGAACTCGGCGTGGCGGTGATCGCCGGCCTTGCGCTGACTGCGGTCGGCGTGTGGCTGGTCGTGCGTCGTCCACTGGGGGACGCGTAGACTCCCGCGCGCGCCCGAACGGCCATCGTCCGGGTACGAAACAAGCCGTCCCGCGAGGAGAAAACCGATGCCAAAAAAGATTGCCGTTGCAGTGAGCGCAGCGTTGACCATGTTCGCGCTTGCAGATGCCAGCGCGAAGACTCTGGTGTACTGCTCAGAAGGATCGCCGGAAAATTTCACCCCGGCGCTGAACACGACCGGAACCAGTTTCGACGCCGCTCGCGGCGTCTACAACAAGCTGAGCGAGTTCGAGCGTGGGTCGACGCGCGTTGTTCCGGGACTGGCTGAAAGCTGGACCGTCTCGCAGGACGCCAAGACCATCACGTTCAAATTGCGCAAGGGCGTCAAGTTTCATTCCGGCGTGAACGGCTTCAAGCCGACGCGCGACTTCAACGCCGATGACGTTCTGTGGTCGTTCAATCGGCAGTGGAAGCCGGATCATCCGTATGCGAAGGTCTCCGGCGGCAAGTACGACTACTTCGCCGATATGGACATGCCGAAGCTGCTGGAGTCGCTGGAGAAAAAAGACGATTACACGGTGGTGATGACGCTCAAGGAGCCGAACGCGCCGATGCTCGCCAACCTGGCGATGGACTTCGCGGCGATCCACTCGGCCGAATACGCCGCGTTCCTGGAGAAGTCGAACCGCAAGGAGCAGTTCGATCAGTTTCCCGTCGGCACCGGGCCATTCCAGTTCGTCGCTTACCAGAAGGATGCGGTGATCCGCTACAAGGCGAACAAGGAGTTCTACGGCGAAAAAGCGTTGGTCGACGACCTGGTGTACGCGATCACGCCCGATCCAACGGCGCGTTATTCGAAGCTGAAGGCCGGCGAATGCCATTTCATCATCGCGCCGCGTCCGGCCGATCTGCCTGAGATGCAGAAGGATCCGGCGCTCAAGGTGATCAGCCAGCCAGGGCTGAACATCGCGTACTGGGCGTTCAACGTGCAGAAGCCGCCATTCGACAAGAAGGAAGTGCGGCAGGCGCTGAACATGGCGATCGACAAGGCCGCGATCATTCGCGACGTATATCTCGGTGCGGGCCGCGCCGCGGTCAATCTGATTCCGCCGACCCTCTGGTCGTACAACAACGGCATCAAGGACTATCCGTACGACGTCGAAAAGGCAAAAGCGCTGCTCAAGAGCGCGGGCGTGTCGGCGCCGCTCGAGATCGACCTCTGGTACATGCCGGTGCAGCGGCCATACAACCCGAACGCCAAGCGCATCGCCGAGATGATGCAAGCGGATCTCTCCAAGGTCGGCATCAATGCCAAGCTCGTGACCTATGAGTGGGGCGAATATCGCAAGCGCGCCCAGCAAGGAGAGCCGATGACGGTGCAACTCGGCTGGACCGGCGACAACGGCGATCCGGACAATTTCTTCTTCCTGCGCGGCTGTGCCGGCGCGCGCCCGGGCGGCCAGAACCTGGCCAAGTGGTGCAACAAGGAATACGACGACCTTCTTACCAAGGCGCGCTCGATGGCCGACATGAAGGAACGCACCAAACTTTACGAGCGCATGCAGGTGATCGAGAAGGAAGAAGCGCCCGACTTCAAGCTGGCGCATTCGATCGTCTACGAAGCGATGCGCAAGGAAGTCGAAGGTTTCAAGCAGAGCCCGTTCGGTGCACACAACTTCAACGGGGTAGATATCAAGTAGACAGATAACCCCGCCCCCGCTACGCGGGGGCGGGTACAACGGCTTGGCATGACCCGCCCGTTCGATGCTGAAGTACCTGCTCCGGCGCGCGGCACTTACGGTGCCGACGTTCTTCGCGCTGATGTTCCTTACCTTCATCGCGATCCGCCTGGTGCCGGGCGATCCGGTCGAGGTGCGGGTCGGCGAACGCGGCATCAGCGCGGAGCGGCTGGCGTATTTCCGCCACGAACTGGGCCTCGATCAGCCGGTCTGGAAGCAGTTCCTCGACTACGTCTGGCAACTCCTGCACGGTGATTTCGGCACCTCGCTCGTGACCAACGAGAAGGTGCTGACCGAGTTCCTCACGCTTTTCCCCGCGACCATCGAACTCGCGACCTTCGCGATGCTGTTCGCGACGCTGATCGGCATTCCTGCCGGCGCGCTTGCGGCGGTGAAACGCGGCAGCGCCTACGACCAGGTGCTGATGGGCCTTTCGGTGACCGGCTTTTCGATGCCGATCTTCTGGTGGGGACTGCTGCTGATCATGTTCGTTGCCGAGCGGTGGGGTCTGACGCCGGTGTCGGGGCGTATCGATCTGATCAAGTACTACTTCGAACCCGTCACGGGCTTCATGCTGATCGATGCGTGGCTCTCGGGCCAGAAAGGCGCCGTGCTCGATGCGGCGCGCCATCTGGTGCTGCCCGCGATCGTGCTTGGCACGGTGCCACTGGCGGTGATCGCGCGCATGACGCGCTCGTCGATGCTCGAAGTGCTGGGTGAAGACTACGTGCGCACGGCGCGCGCCAAAGGCCTGCCACCATGGCGGGTGGTCGGCCTGCACGCGCTGCGCAACGCGATGATCCCGGTCGTTACCGTGATCGGCCTGTCGGTAGGCGGGCTGATGGCAGGCGCGGTGCTGACCGAGACCATCTTCTCGTGGCCCGGCGTGGGCAAGTGGCTGATCGAGGGCATCGCGCGGCGCGACTATCCGTCTTTGCAAGGCGGTGTGATGCTGGTTTCCTCGGTCGTCATTTTCGTCAACCTGATCGTCGACGTGCTTTACGGCGTGATCAATCCGCGCATCCGCCATGGTCGCTGACGCGCAAGATCCCGCGCTTGCTGCAGCCGCCGGCACGGCGGGGACACCGCCACGTCAGCTGCGCGCGTTCTGGCTTGCGTTCATCGAGAACCGCGGCGCGCTGATCGGACTTTCCGTGGTGCTGATGATCGTGCTGCTGGCGATCCTTGCCGACGTCATTGCGCCCTACCCGCCGAATGAACAGTTCCGCGACGCCGTCAAGGCGCCGCCCATCTGGGCCGACGGCGGCACGTGGCGTTTCATCCTTGGCACTGATGGCCTAGGCCGCGACATGCTGTCGCGCTTGATTCACGGCGCCCGGGTTTCGCTCTTTATCGGCCTTTCGGTGATGAGCGTTTCGTTCGTACTCGGCGTCGTGGTCGGGCTGACGGCAGCGTTCTCCAGCGATGCCGTCGACGTCGTGATCACGCGCTTGATGGATCTCATCATGGCTGTGCCCAGCCTGGTGCTCGCGATCCTGATCGTGGCAGTGCTGGGACCCAGCCTCACCAACACGATCGTCGCGGTGACGATCGTCTACCTGCCGCGTTACGTGCGCCTGGTGCGCGCTTCTGCGCTCGCCGAACTTGGAAAGGAATACGTGCTCGCGGCACAGGTTGCGGGCGTCGGGCGCCTGCGGCTGATGTTTTCCACTGTGCTGCCGAACTGCCTTGCGCCCCTGATCGTGCAGGCGGCGCTGGGCGTATCCGACGCGATCCTCGAAGCGGCAGCGCTGGGGTTCCTCGGACTGGGCGCGCAGCCGCCGATTTCCGAGTGGGGCACGATGCTCGCCGATGCGCGCGAGTTCATCCGCTCCAATCCGTGGCTGGTGACGCTGCCGGGACTGGCGATTCTCGTCACCGTCGTGTCGATCAATCTCGCGGGCGACGGATTGCGCGATGCGCTCGATCCAAAGATGCGGAGATCGTGAGATGGCTGCCTCGCGCATCACCCTCACCCCTCCCCCCCTCTCCCCGCAAGCGGGCGAGGGGAACGTACGGGGCGCTCCGCGCCTGTTCTCGAATGGCGCTCGATCCAAAGATGCGGAGATCGTGAGATGAGATCTCCTCACACCCCATCCCCACCCCTTGCCCCTCCCCTTGAAGGGGAGGGGTAACGACATGGCGCTCCTGGACGTCCGCAATCTTTCCGTGACGTTCGCCGTTCACGGCGGCGCGTTCAAAGCCGTCGACAGCATCGACGTGCAGGTCGATGCCAACGAGGTGCTCGCCATCGTCGGCGAATCGGGTTCCGGCAAGTCGGTAGCGATGCTTGCCGTGATGGGCCTGCTGCCGTGGACCGCCACCGTGACCGCGGAGCGCATGTTCTTCGATGGTCGCGATCTGCGCCGGCTCGGCGCGCGCGAGCGCCGGGAAATCGTCGGCCGCGACATGGCGATGATCTTCCAGGAGCCGATGACCTCGCTCAATCCGTGCTTTACGATCGGGTTCCAGATCGCCGAGTCGTTGCGCACGCATCTTGGCCTGGATCGCAAGCAATGCCGTGCACGAGTACTTGAATTGCTCGACCAGGTCGGCATCGCCGACCCGCAGCGGCGCATCGATGCATTTCCGCATCAGCTCTCAGGTGGCATGAGCCAGCGCGCAATGATTGCAATGGCGCTGGCATGCAGCCCGAAGCTCCTCATCGCAGACGAACCGACAACTGCGCTCGATGTGACGATCCAGGCGCAGATTCTCGATCTGCTGCTGCGACTGCAGCGCGAAACCGGCATGGCACTCGTGCTGATCACGCACGACATGGGCGTGGTCGCCGAGACCGCAGACCGCGTTTCTGTTCAGTACGCCGGACAGCAGGTCGAAACCACTTCGACCGAACAACTTTTCGCTCACCCCCACCATCCGTACACAGCCGCATTGCTTGCCGCTTTGCCGGAACGCGCTACCGGGCGTCGCCTGCCCGCGATTCCCGGCGTTGTGCCGGGCCTCTTCGATCGTCCACATGGATGTTTGTTCGCGCCGCGCTGCGCGTTTGCCACCGACGTCTGTCGCACCGTGGAGCCGGCACACGCGGAACGAGAGCTCGGTTATGCCCTGTGCCACACGCCGCTCATCGACGGCGTGCCACGCCAAGGGAAAGTTACCTCGTGACAGACCCCGGACATTCGGCCCCCAACCCAACCCTCCCCCGCTCCGCAGGGGAGGGGGCAAAAGCGCTAATTGAAGCGCGCGCTTTGAGCCGGCGCTACGAAGTGCGGCGCGGTCTTTTTACCCGCAACGCAACGGTACAGGCGCTGACCGAGGTGTCGTTCACGCTCGAAGCCGGCAAGACGCTCGCCATCGTCGGCGAGTCGGGTTCCGGCAAATCGACGCTTGCGCGACTGCTCACGATGATCGAACGCCCGAGTTCCGGTGCGCTTCTGATCGACGGGGTCGACGTCGCCACCGTCGATCCGGTCGCGCGCCGCAAGCTGCGGCGCGAAATCCAGATCGTGTTCCAGAACCCGTACGGTTCGCTCAATCCACGCCAGACCATCGGGCGTGCGCTCGAGGAGCCGTTGCTCGTCAACACCGATCTCAGCGCAGCCGCACGTCGCGCCGCGGCGCAGGAGATGATGGCGAAGGTGGGCCTGCGCACCGAGCATTACGACCGTTACCCGCACATGTTCTCGGGCGGCCAGCGCCAGCGCATCGCGATCGCGCGTGCATTGATGCTGCGGCCGCGCATCCTCGTGCTCGACGAGCCGGTGTCGGCGCTCGACGTATCGATACGGGCTCAGGTGCTGAATCTGCTCGCGGAATTGCAGGAGGCGTTCAAGCTCGCCTATCTTTTCGTGTCGCACGATCTGTCCGTTGTACGTCACATCGCCGATCGTGTGCTGGTGATCTACCTCGGGCGCGCGGTCGAGATCGGCACACGTGAGGCCATCTTCGAGTCGCCGCAGCACCCGTACACACGTGCGCTGCTTTCCGCCACACCGATTGCAGATCCGGGCGCGCGGCGCGAGCGCATCATCCTGAAGGGCGAACTGCCCTCGCCGTTCGATCCGCCGACGGGTTGCGTGTTTCATCCCCGTTGTCCGCTGGCGTTCGATCGCTGCCCGCGTGAAGTGCCCGTGCTCGAAGGAACGCCCACGCAAGAGAGCGCGTGTTTTGCGGTAAAGCGTTAAGGCGCGTCCTGCTGCGGCGTCCCGCTCGCTGATGAGCCGATGACTCTTCTTCTGGACGATCTTCGGCGCTACGCCGTAGCGCGCACGCTTTTCAAGCCCACCACGTTGTTGCGCGCGATCGAAAAGCTTGGTTTCGTGCAGGCCGATCCAATTCGCGCGCCGGCACGCGCGCAGGACCTGACCCTGCGCCACAGGGTGAGGAATTACCGTGCGGGCGATCTGGAGCGACGTTACGCGCGGCTCGGCATCGAAGAGGATTTTTTCGTCAACTATGGCTTTCTTCCGCGCGCGGTTCAGGTACTGATGCACCCACGCGCGTCGCACACGCCACTGAGCGCGAAGCAGCGCAAGCGCACGCAAGCCGTGCTCGACTACATACGCCAGCAAGGTGCACTGCATCCGCGCAAGGTCGACGAGCATTTTGCTCATGGCAAAGTGGTCAACTACTGGGGCGGCTCTTCCAACGCCACGACTCACTTGCTCGACGACATGCACTACCGCGGCATGTTGCGTGTCGTCCGGCGCGCCAATGGAACCCGCATCTACGCGGCCCACACCTATCCGGCACGCCTGGCACAGGAAGCAGAAGGCAATCCAGCGCTCGATGCGCTGATCGACGTGATCGTGCGCGCCTACGCCCCGCTGCCGGCACACAGTCTCGATGTCCTGGTTCGGCGCCTGCGCATCGGCGCGCCGCAATGGCGCGACGGACTGACGCCGGCACTGCGACGCGCAAAGGCACGCTTGGCCCACGCGCGCTTGGCCGAGATCGAGTGGTATTGGCCCGCAGATGAAGATCCGCGCGCAGACGATGGTGCGCGCTCAGACCAGGTTCGATTGCTCACACCGTTCGATCCCATCGTCTGGGATCGTGATCGGTTCGAGCTTCTTTGGAAGTGGGCGTACCGCTTCGAGGCCTACACACCTCCAGCGAAACGAAAGCTCGGCTACTACGCGCTTCCCCTGCTCTGGCAGGACAACGTCATCGGGTGGAGCAACGTCCGGGTCGAAAATGAGGAACTGGTCGCCGACTTCGGATATGTCGGCGGCCGCGCACCTAAGGGAGCTGCTTTCAAGCAGGCGTTGA
Organism: Burkholderiaceae bacterium; assembly: GCA_035635915.1. GTDB lineage: Bacteria > Pseudomonadota > Gammaproteobacteria > Burkholderiales > Burkholderiaceae_F > JAKANT01. Next base: position 8,722 of record DASQAE010000260.1, read on the forward strand.
CGCAGGAACTGCAGCGCATGCGCGAGTTCCTGTCGCTGGTGTAGCGCACGCTTGTCATCCCGAGCGCTTGCGCCGATGCCACACGATGGTCGCGCCCCAAACAACCCCGAGCGCAGCATGCAGCCAGCCCAGCGATGCCCGGGTCGATTCGGGCGCGAAGTAATACAGGCAGTACGCACTGATCACCGTGACGCCGAGACAGCTGAGCATCGTGACCTCGAGCCATCGCTCCTGTCGCATGCGCCAGCCCCGCGGCAGATGCAACGGCAGAAACGCGCCCACCGCCACCAGCACGGCAAAACCCGCCAGACCGTGGACACGAATCAACCAGACCTCGGACCAGTGCGGCAGCCCAATCTCCTCGCGGCCGGCGCCGACGGTGTAGTGCACCAGCAACCACAACAAACCGGAAACCACGAGCGCAATCAGCGCGACGTCGAGGCTGACGCGCTGCCAGGCCGGAACCGGATTGCTGCCTACTGCAGCCATGCAAGCCCGCCCATTTCGTGCAGCATCGGATGGCGCGCGTTGCCGCTCAATGCCACGACTTTCGTCAACGCATCGGCCAGCGCACAGCGCGGCGCTGCGACCGTGATCGTGCGGTCAATCGCGTGGACGGCACTACCCGCAGGACTTATCAACGCATCGTCGTGATACGGTGAGCGGCCGCCTCTGTACTGCGACGTGGCGATCGCACCGCGTTCGAGTGCGATCTGCACAACGGCGTCTGTCTGGCCAGTGCGCACCACGATCGGCCACGCGCCGGGACCGAACGCACGCAAGTCGCCGCCCGCGTTGACGAGCCCTCGTTCGACGCCGCTCGCACGCAGGGCCAGCACGGCGCGATCGACCGCGTAGCCTTTCGCGATGCCACCGAGATCGATCCGGCCACCGAGCTTGACCACCGAGCGTGCATCGACGATGCGATACGCACCGTTGCGCGAAGTGCCGAGCGCAACATCGAACAACCCTGCGCTGGCACGTTGCAGGCGCTGCGCCAGACGCAGTACGTTGATGGTCCAAGGGTCGCACACAACGACCGCACCGTTGCGCGCAGTATTGAACCGGGCAACATCGCTGGTCGCCGATTGCAGTGACATCGCCTCATGCACGCGCTCCACCGCTGCAAACGCACGCGCAAACGCGGGCGCGGCATGTGCCGCGTCTCCTTCGGCCATGACCTCGATCGCTACGATCGTGCCAAGCCACGGTTGTGCCCGCCGCACCAGGGATCGGCTCATGGCAAGGCCCCGCTCTCATGCGCCACTTGAAGCACGGCGACGATGCGCCGCACACCATCGGTCACGTGCGTGCAGGACAACGTGGCGCCGCTGATGTTGGCTATGTCGTCGCCGACGCGCAGCGGACCTGCAACCGTTTTGCCGATGAACTGTTTGCGCCACGCCGGCAGGCGAACCTCGCCGCCGTGGCTTTCGCGATAAGAGAGAATTTCGATCTGGCGAATCGCGCCGTCGGTGCCGACCGCGACCGCATACGTGATCAACTCGAACTTTCCGATCACGTTGTCGACCACGACGTAGCCGAGCGGTGAACTGGCGCGCCGCGCGACGCGCACGCCCCATTGCGCCGAGCGCGCCGGTAAACCGGCGCGTTTGCCGATCTCCTGCAACTGCGCGTTGTCCAGGCGCAGGTTGACGGTCGCGAACTCGTCCGCTTGCGGAAACATCAGCGCTTCCGCCTCGGAAGCGCTTACGTAATCAACCGCCCACACCGATGCCGGCAGGGCGCCGAGGACGATCGGCAGGACTTCAATACGCACGCTGGCAACGGTATCAGAACGACCAGCCAAGTCCGAGGTTGAACCGGTTGTTGGCTGACACTTGCCTGAACCACTGCATGTCGGCCTTCACCACGACGTGCTGGTTGATGTCGAAGTTCAACCCGGTGGTGATCACGCGCTCGGTCGGCAGTGGTGCCGGAGTGAGCCCTGCGCCGATGTCGTCATACTTCTTGCCGGTATTGAAGTACTCGAGGCGCGCAAACGGGGCCACGCCATAGTTGCCGAAGCGCAGGCGATACGC
>DASQAE010000261.1:0-6711 GCA_035635915.1 Burkholderiaceae bacterium
AGATCTGTGGGGCGCAGTGTTGCCCTCATGACCTGAGCGAGGTGCACCAGCGCCCGGTCGCCGGCCACGTGGCCGAGCGAATCGTTGAGTTTCTTGAAGTCGTCCACGTCGAGCATCGCCAGCACGAGCGGCGACTCATAACGCGTCGCGCGCGCGGTTTCGATACGGAACGCCTCTTCGAGGCCGCGCCGGTTGAGCGCCTGGGTGAGCGGGTCCTTCTGTACCAGCGCGGAGACCTGGGTCAGTTCATGTTCGAGCTCGCGCACGCGCAGTTCGTACGCATCGACCTTGCGCTGCGCGTCCACCAGTTCCGAGCGCGAGGCGTGAATATCGGCACGCACGATCTGCGTGTCCACCAACAATCCCTTGATGACGCCCGACAGAGTCGTGAAGTCGTCCGCACTTTCGAGCTGCTTCTGATAACTCCCCACCTGCTCATAAAAGCGCCCGGTCGAGGTTCCCATCGAGCCGATGCGATCGATCAATGTCGCGAGCAGTTCCTTCACCGCGACCTTGGCTTCGGCAAGGCCGCGGCGCGCCTGACCATGGCGCGCGATCACCGAGGTCAGGTCGGATTCGGCACGTGATAGCTGTTGCGCATCGAGCGGCCCACGCAGAAGCGCCCGGATCGGTTCGAGCTGGCCCGCGAGCCAGGTTTCTTCAGGCGCCAGCGCCTTGATGTTGTCAGTGAGCAATGCAAGCAGGCGTTGCAGGCCGTCGCGCACGCGGTTCTGCTCGTCGACGTGGCGATCGAACTCGCGCACCGCATCGACGAACTGCGGCACGACCTTTTCGATCTCAGTGCGTGCGATCGGGCCGGTGCGATTGCGCACGTAGTCGCGCAACTTGCCCGCCGCGGCCGAGCCTTCCGGACAGCTCCCGGCCAGCATGCCGGTCGCGCGCAGCGCCACCTGTTGCCATGCTGCCGCCTCGGCCTGCGCGACGGCGAGTTTTTCTTCGAGTGCCGGATCGGAACCGTAACGCTGCGTCACGGGAAGGGCGGCGGCCGGAGCAACGGTGTTCGGACTTGCGGTCACGGTGGCGGGCCCAGCTGATTCGTCGCGCGCCGATGGCAGTGTCGCCATGGCCGCACCCCACGAATCGAGCAGCCGCGCTAAGCGATCGAGCGCCACCTCGGGATGTTCGCCTGCCGCGTCAACGACCCGGGCAACCGCGTCCAGTTTGCGCGCGCGAGTCCAGTTGGCGTGCAAAGTGTCGGCTTGGCGCAGCAGCGTGACCGCCATTTGCGGCCAACTGGTCGCGGATCCGCCCGGCCGGCGCGCCAGCGCCCTGTCCATCCCTTCGCGCACCGCATCCCAGTTTTGTCCCTGCGCCTGCTGTAGCGCCGCCTGCGCTTCTGCAGCGGTCATGCGCTGTGCACGCACCAGGTCGCGCAATATGTCCTTGAACAGCGCAGCGAGCGCGTTGCCTGCGCCGGGACGCGCACCGGCGAGCTCGTTGTAGACCTCGGTAAACGTCTCCGGTGTCGGAATGATGCGTCGCTCGGCGAGCGTCTTCAGCACGCGTCGCGCGATCTCACCCTGCGCCGCTTTTGCGCCCGCTGCGTCATTCATGTTCGTGCGACCTCCGGCAGGCCCAGCGCGCGCCCGCCGATCACGGCAGGTTCCGGCCCGGCACCATCGTGCCGCCAGTCGCTGCCCGCGCCACGTGTGCGCAAGAGTTCGAGGAACGCGTCGGCGTCGACGGCCTTGGCGAACAACCAGCCCTGCATCAATCGGCAGCCCTGCTCATGCAGGCGCCGCATCTGGTAACGGGTCTCGACGCCTTCGGCGACGACGCGCAGATGCAAGCTGCGTCCCATTGCGATGATCGCGGTCACGATCGCCGCGTTGTCGTCGCTCGATTCCAGTTCGCGCACGAACGAGCGGTCGATCTTGAGCGTGTCGATCGGCAGGCGCTTGAGATACGAAAGCGATGAATAACCGGTGCCGAAGTCGTCGATGGAAATCGACACCCCGAGCCGTTTCAGCGCCTGCAGCAGCGGCAGGGCCTGCTCGATGTTCTGCATCAGGACCGTTTCCGTCAATTCCAGTTCGATCAGGTCGGCTGACAACGCCGAGGTTGCCAGCGCGCGCTGCACCGGCTCGATCAGGCTGGCGCGCTGGATATGGCGGCTCGAGATATTGATCGACACCGGAACCGGCCGCACACCCGCTTCCGACCACGCGACCAGGCGCCGGCAGACCTCGTCGATCGCCCATTCGGTGATCGGCACGATGAGCCCGGATTCTTCCGCTACCGAAATGAACTGCGCCGGCGGGATCAATTCCCCGTCGCGTTGCCAGCGCATCAGCGCCTCGGCGCCGACGATTGCTCCGGTCTCGGCATCGACCTTGGGTTGGTAGTGCAGCACCAGCTCATTGCGCTCGAGCGCCCGATGCAGCGACGTCTCGAGGCGCCAGCGCTGCGAGGTGGCGGCGTTCATCGCGTCGTCGAACATCTGCCAGCCATTGCGGCCGGAGTCCTTGACGACATACATCGCGATGTCGGCCATGCGGATCAGCGTGTCGACGTCGTCGCCGTGATTCGGATAAAGCGAAACACCGACCGAGGCAGTGACGAACAGCTCCTGCGAACCAAAATGGATCGGCTGGCGGATGGCTTCAAGCAACCGTTCGACCACCCTTGCGACGTCGTCCGGGCCCGTGATCTCGGTGAGCAGCACGATGAACTCGTCACCACCCAGGCGTGCCACGCTGTGAGTGACAGCGCCGATGACACCAGTCGGCGCGGGTTTGGCGTCGCCAGCCTCGCCGCGCGCGACGGTATCGCTGCCGCGCACCGTCTGGTTCAGGCGTTTGCCCACTTCGCGCAGCAATTGGTCGCCGATGTCGTGACCAAGCGTGTCATTGGCCTGCTTGAATCGATCGACGTCGATAAACAGTACAGCGACCAGACCACGATGCGCCTTGGCGCGGTCGATGCTGGTCGCGAGCTGGTCCCGGAAGAAACGCCGGTTGGGCAGCCCCGTGAGGCTGTCGAAATTGGCGAGCTGTCGGATCTGGTCTTCCGCCTGCCTGCGTTCGGTGATGTCCTGCACCACACCGTGCATCGCAATCGCGCGGCCAGCATCGTCGAACTCCATTTCCGCTTCGACGTGCACCGTGCGTACCTGGTTGTTCGGCCGCACCAGACGGGTTTCGAAATCGAGCGGCTTGCGGGTGACAAGCGCTTCGCGGAACAGGTCGACGATGCGCGCTCGGTCTTCCTCGAGTACACGGCTCCAGACAAACCAGTCGGCCACGCCCTGCTCCTGGCGTGTAAGGCCGGCGATGGTGTAACACTCGTCCGAGAGCGTGACCCAGCGTCCGACCAGGTCCCAAACCCAGCTGCCCAGGCGCGCAATCCGCTGCGCCCGCGTCAGCTTGGCCTGGCTGGCTGCAAGTTCCTTGCGCATGCGCGCCGAACGCAGCAGGTAACGCAGCCGCTCCGCGAGCAGCGTCCACTGGCTGTTGGTCTTGACGAAGAAGTCGGTGGCGCCGGCCTCGTACGCGCGCGCGATCGAGGTCTCGTCATCCAGGCCGGTGAGCATGAGCACGGGCACGTGTTCACCGCCAGGCAGGCGGCGCAGGCGTTCACAGGTCGCGAAGCCGTCCAGCTCGGGCATGAGCGCGTCGAGCACGACGATGTCGGGCATTTCGCTCGCGAACAGTTCGAGCGCCGCGCTGCCGCTTGCGGCTTCTGTGACACGAAACCCGCGTTCGGCGAGCGCGGAGGCCGTCAACAGGCGGGCCACGCCGTCGTCGTCGACGAGCAGCACGCCGCAGTCGTGCGCGCGCCGCAATGGCGTGCGCGAGTCTTCGCGCGATCCGAGTGGGGGGGGAGCAGTGGCGAGCAACGGGGCCATGGTTGTTAATGCGCAGCTACTGGCTGCGCGATCTCCTGCAATGCATGTTTGACTCGTTCATAGGCGGCGGCGACCGCCGTCCAGTCCGCGCGTGCGTCGACCAGGCGTTCGGTGCGTGCCAGTCCTTCGATTTCCGCGCAGCGGCTTGCCAGCTCGATTGCCCCGAGGTTCGCGCTCGATGACTTGAGCGTGTGCGCCGCCTGCCGTAGCGCTGCAGCGTCGGCGCGCCCGAGCGCCGCTTCCGCTTCAGCCATCAGGCGCTCGGAGCTGGTGAGATAGGTTTCAATCAGGCGTTCGAGCAAACGCTCCGCGCCACGCCGTTCCATTGCGCGGATGCGGTCGATCGCCGCGAGGTCGAGCACGCCGGTGTAATCCGTGCTGGTCACCGCCGTCGCCGGTGCGTCGGGCGTTGGCGCACTCGCGGCTTCGGTTGATGTCGGAACACCGTTCAGCCAGCGCGCGAGCAGCGCTGACAACTGCTCCTGCCGGAACGGTTTTGCCAGGTAGTCCGAGAAACCGGCCGCAAGGCAGCGCTCGGCATCGCCGGCAAGCGCGTTTGCAGTCAGCGCAACAACCGGCGCATCGATGCGGGTACGGAACCTGAGCGTACCCTTTGCGCCCGCGCGGAACCGGCGCACCGCTTCGAAGCCGTCCATCTCCGGCATCTGACAGTCCATCAGGACGAGGTCGAACCGCTCCTGCGCAAGCGCAGCCAACGCCTGATGGCCGTTGTTGGCGACGCGCACTTCGCAGTCCAGCTCCATCAACATCACGCGCGCGACTTCCTGGTTGATGGCGTTGTCCTCGACCAGCAGCACACGCGCCCCGTGGCTTGGCACGGACCGCGCGGCGTGCACCGGCAGCGCACCACCAAGCAGCGTGGCAAGCGTGTTCATCAGCTCGACGCTGCGGATCGGTTTCGGCAGATAGACGTCGACACCGCACGCGAGGGCGTCCGACGCCTCCTGGCCACCGCCGAGCGACGTCAGCAACGCAAACCGCATCTTCGCCAGCAGCGGATCGCGCCGAATCGACGCCGCAAGCGTGAGTCCGTCCATCACCGGCATCTTCAAGTCGATCAGCGCAGCGTCGAAAGCCGTACCGGCCTTGGCAGCAGCGCGCATCAGGTCGAGCGCTTGCGCCCCGTTTTCCGCCGTCGCCACGTCGATCAGCACCTGGCGCAGTTGTGCTTCGAGGATCTGACGATTGGTCGGGTTGTCCTCCACCACGAGCACGCGCTTGCCGGTGAACGTCGGCGTCGGCAACGCACCGGTCGCCAGCAGGCGCTCGCCCGCGGGCAAAGGAATATCGAAGGTGAACGTCGAACCTTGCCCATACCGGCTGGTGACCTCGATATGACCACCCATCACCTCGACCAGCTGCTTGCTGATCGCAAGTCCCAACCCGGTGCCACCGTACCGGCGCGACATCGATTGGTCGGCTTGCATGAAGACCGTGAACAAGCGCTTGAGCGCGTCGGGTCGGATACCGATGCCGGTATCGCGCACCTCGAAGCGCACGCGCATGGTGTCGGCGCCCGCCTCGGCGGCGGGCACGGGCGCCACCTGCACCACAACTTCGCCATGCTCCGTGAACTTGATGGCGTTGCCGACGAGATTCGTGAGGATCTGCCGCACGCGCGTCGGATCGCCGACCACGATCGCGGGCACCTCCGGCGTGAGCCGGTGCGCCAGTTCGATCCGCTTCTGCTGCGCGCGCGGCGCCAGCATTTCGAACACGTCCTCGACCAGCGCCCGCAGATCGAACTCGACCGACTCGAGCTCGAGATGCCCCGCCTCGATCTTCGAGAAATCCAGGATGTCGTTGATGATTTCGAGCAACGATTCGCCCGACCGGTACACGGCGTCCGCAAAGCGGCGCTGCTTGTCCGTCAGTGGCGTGCCAAGCAGCAGCTCGGTCATGCCCAGCACGCCGTTCATCGGCGTGCGGATCTCGTGGCTCATGTTGGCCAGGAATTGCGACTTGGCGCGGCTGGCCGCCTCGGCCTGCTCCTTGGCGTCGCGCAGCGCTGTTTCCTTGGCCTTGAGGTCGGTGATGTCCTCGAGCACTGACACCAGGAACGGCTCCGAGCCCGGATTGGTGATGCGCGCCGAGTAGATGCGTGCCCACAGTTCGCCACCGTCGGTACGCACCAGCTTGCGTTCAAACTGGAACGTGTTGTTGCCTTCCCACGGCGTGTCGTTGCGCAGCGTGACGGCGCCATCGTGATGGCTGGGGTGAACGAACTCGAGCGGATCGCGGCCGATCAGTTCTTCCGCTGGACAGCCGAGCAAGCGCGCGCACGCGGCGTTCACACGCACCATGCCGAAATCGTCGGCCTGAATTGCCGACGGCACCGGCGAATCCTCGAACAATGCGCGGAAGTACTCGGCGCTTTCGCGCAGCTGCTTCTGCACTTCCTGGCGCTGCGTGACGTCGAGCGAGATAAGCGCGTACTGGTAGTAGCGGCCATGCTCGTCGTGCAGCGGTTGGCCTTCGATGTCGTGAATGCTCCTGCGGCCGGAGCGGTCGTACAGCGTCAACTCGACCTTGCACGGCAGGCCGTTGACGATCGACCGCGCGACCTGCTCGACCACCTGCGGGTCGGTCTCCGCGCCACGGATGACCTTGTGCACGACCTTGCCGCCGATTTCGTTCAGCGTGTAGCCGGAATGGCGGATGAACGCGTCGTTGACCCACTCGACGCGCCCGAGCGTGTCCAGGATCACGACGTTGTTCTGCGTGTGCGACGCGATCATCGCAAGGCGACGCAGTTCGCGCTCGTCGGTGCGCTTGTTGTGTTCGGCGCGATGACGCTCGGCGACGCGCGATAGTTCGGCGCC
>DASQAE010000262.1:0-2053 GCA_035635915.1 Burkholderiaceae bacterium
GGGCGATGCACATGTTCGCCATCTCGTAGACGAAGATCGAGTTGCCGTGCAGCTCGGTGCCGCCGCTCCAGCTCCGGATGTTGGTCGGGACGTTGCGCACGCGCACGTCGCGCACCTGCACGTCATGGCGCGCCGGCTGCTCGGGGCTCGGGCCCCAGCCGCGCAGCACATGGGGAATGCGCGGATCGGGACGGTCCGCGTAGTGGGTCGAATGCGCGTGGTTCATGGTCGCGATGTCCGGCAGGACCATCGGCCGCACATAGTCGTTATAGTCGGTGGCCACGCGCACGAGCTGCGGGCTCTCGACCAGGAATGTCGAATGGCCCGAGTAGCTGATGCGGACCTGGTCGGGATTGAGCGCCAACTGAAGCGCGTTCACGCGCGTCTTCAACGCGCTATGCTGAAACGCTGCCGGAATGGCGCGCGGCGCCTTGGAGGCTACCAGGCCCGGGCAGTTCTCCCGCATCTCCGGTTTGGCAGCAGGCGGCGACTGCGCAGACGCTGGCGCGCTCGCAAACAGTGCGATTCCGGCGGCGAGCGTCATCACCAAAGAAAGACGAACAGCCATACGGTGCTCCCGTGCTCGGAGGAGCAATACTTTGGCACGGTTTCGCCGCGCGGGCCACCTCACCGTTGTGCCATCCGCGCATAGCAAAAATGCCCCGCTCGCGCGGGGCATTTCGACAACCAACAACTACTGCCGATCAGCGCGGTTGGGCGATGATGCCACGCGATGTGACCACGACCCAGCGACCGTCCTGCTGGCGGATCGAGTGAATGCGGCCAAGACCCGGAATGTTGTCGCCCGGCGAAACTTCCATCATGCCGAGCTTGGTGCCCTGGATGAGCGCCGCGTTGCGATAGACGTCGCGCACCGACCAGCCGGCCAGCGGCGCGCGCATGCCAATCTTTTGCGTCGGCGCAGCTGGCACCGTGCCAGTGGTGTCCTTGGTCGCCAGCGCATCGATGCGCCGCTCGATGCGATCGAAACGCTCGTTGAGGTGCGAAATCTGCCCGGGCGCGCTGGTGCTGGACGCGCTGGTGTTGTTGCTGCCGGAATTGCTGCTGCCGGTTCTGGGCGTGCTCTCGGTATTGAACTTGAGCACCGCAATGTCGTTCTGCAGCTGCGTGACCGCGCTCCATACAGCGCGTGTCTCATCCACCAGCGTTGGCATCGGCGCCGCTTCAGTCACTTGCGTGAGCTGCGTGTACTCCAGGAACCCGATGGCGCTGAACGTGCCGCCGGTGGCACCGATCGCGATCGCAACCGCGACGGTCGCGCCGCGCATGACCTTCTGGCCGATGGTTTGGGGCGCACTGCCGTTCGCGCCCTTCGGCGCCTGTTGGGAAGCGGCTTGCGCGGTGGGTGCAGCGCCCGATGGCGTTGCGCTGTTGGTGCCGTAAGTCATAACCGTGGTCCCCAATGATGGTGATTGAATAGGAAACCATCGCGGTTACTAATCGGTTACTAAATACCTCCTGACGAGGGTTATTTTTACTTTTCTACCGCTCGAAGGCCGCGAGCGCGCTCCGCCGGGCCAGCGCATGCAGCAACGCCTTCATACGCCGAGATACCGGTGCTGAACGTCGGGAGCGGCTGCGAGCTCCGCCGACGCTCCGGTCCACACCACCCGGCCGCGCTCGATCATGTAGTGCCGATCCGCGATCCGGATCAGCGAGTCGACGTTCTTGTCGATCACCAGGATCGACAGGCCCTGCGCCTTCAGCCGCGTGAGACATTGCCAGATCTCGCTGCGCACCAGCGGCGCCAGCCCCTCGGTTGCCTCGTCGAGAATGAGCAGCTTGGGGTTCGTCATCAGGGCGCGCCCGATCGCCAGCATCTGCTGCTCCCCGCCGGAGAGCGTGCCCGCGCTCTGACTGATCCGCTCCTTGAGGCGCGGGAAGATCTCGAAGACGCGCTCGCCGTCGGCGGCGACCTCCTTGTCGCGGCGCGTAAACGCACCCAGGCCGAGATTCTCGCGGACGGAAAGGTTCGCGAAGATGGCGCGGCCTTCCGGAACCAGGGTCATCCCGCCGCGCACGATCTCGAACG
>DASQAE010000263.1:0-4462 GCA_035635915.1 Burkholderiaceae bacterium
GCCTGCAGGCGCGCCAGGTCGAGTGGCACACGATTGCCGTTTTCGATCATCGAAAGCGGCGCCGGCTTCGGCTCCGACTGGTGCTGGCGCGCGGCACGTTCCTGCGCGCGCTTTTCCCGATACAGCACGTAGGCGCGCGCGACATCGTGCGCACCGTCACGCATCAGCGACAACTCGACCTGGTCCTGGATGTCTTCTATATGGAACGTTCCACCAGCGGGCCGCCGTCGCAACAGGGCGGCGATCGTGCCCTCCGTCAGGCGCTCGACTTGCTCGCGCACCGCTGCCGAGGCGGCGCCCTGGCCACCGCGCACGGCCAAAAATGCTTTCGTCATTGCCACCGCGATCTTGGCCGGTTCAAACCCGACCACGGCGCCGTTGCGCCGGATCACCTTGTAGTCGGCATACGACGTGGCGAGCGTTGCGCTGATGCCACCCTGCTGCGCAACCACCACTGCACCTGGAAAAGTACCCGGTGCCGCGCTCGCGCCTACTTCCTGATACTGCATGCAACCTCCGTCCGCATCACCGGCGCCGAATCCAACCACAAGGGCTTGAATGCGACGCTGAACTGACCACTATCTATTGGTGTTGGCGCAATTGACCTCGTGCCGCTTGCGCCCTGTTGATGGCGGGCGCGGCCGGGCCGCCCAGGTGCCGGCGCCGCACCGTTGCAACCACAATATATTGGGTCTCCCTGTTATTTATGCACAACGCCTAGTGTGGGGGCGATCATAGGCAACATCGCGCAGAAACTCAACACGTGCGCAACTCGCGTGGCGCCGGCGGGTCGAATGCGCGACGCGGTCAGGCGCGCGTGCTGAACAGGGAGGGATCGAAACGAGCGTCGGCACGCAGCCGCGCCCAGTCGAAGCAGGGACCGGGATCGGTCTTGCGGTCCGCTGCCACGTCGCTGTGGCCGCGGATGGCTCGCACCGCATGGGCCGTGCGCACAGTGGCGATGAGATCGCACAGCGATCGGTATTGCGCGTCGCTGAAGGAAGTGAAGTCGGTGCCTTCCAGCTCGATGCCGACGGAAAAGTCGTTGCAGTTGGCACGTCCGTCGAACATCGATCGGCCGGCATGCCACGCTCGTTCGCCCGTCGCGACGAACTGGATCAGGTCTCCGCCACGATCGATGAAGAAATGCGCCGAGACCCGGGCACCAGCCAGCGTGGCGTAAAAAGGATGCGCCGCGGGATCCAACCGGCCAGTGAAAAGGTCTATGACGTCGCCGCTACCGAACACGCCTGGTGGCAGGCTGATGTTGTGAATGATCACCAGGTCGACTTCAACTTCGGCCGGCCGGGCATCGAAGAACGGCGAAACAATCCGCCGCACACCGGTTACCCAACCCGACGCGTCGACCGGCCCGATCATTGACGTTCTATGGCGCCGTACTGTGGCGGCAGGCGATGCGTCGCTCGTCAGCCGCGCGATTCATTTGAGCCCGAGCCGCTGCATGCGGTAACGCAATTGGCGAAACGTGATGCCAAGCAACTGCGCAGCGGCAGTCCGGTTGTTGCGTGTCCTGAGAAGCGCAGCCCGAATCGCCTCCGCTTCCAGATGATCAAGATATGCCGGCAGCTGCGACGGGACGCCCTCCACCAGGTCGAACGTCATTGCTGGCGTTTCGGCGCCTTCGCTGGCCAACTCCGGCTCCGGTTCGAGCAACAGATCGACCTCGGCCTGCGGCAGCATTAAATCAAGCGGCTCGAGCACTCCACCGGGCGCAAGCGCGACCGCGCGCTCGAGGATGTTTTCGAGCTCGCGCACGTTGCCAGGAAACTCGTATGCCGCAAGTGCCGCCTGCGCGGTCGAAGTAAGCGTGGCCACTTCGCTCTGGCCACGTCCGGCAAGGCGCGCAAGAATCGACTCGGCAATCAGAGGAATATCTTCCGCACGGTTGCGCAGCGCCGGGACCCGTAACTCGATGACGTTCAGCCGGTAATAAAGATCCTGCCTGAAGCGGCCCGCCGCCACCAGCTTGGCGAGGTCCTGGTGGGTCGCGCTGAGAATGCGTACGTCGACCGGTTCTTCGACCGTGCTTCCTACTTTGCGCACGCGCCGCTCCTGGATGGCGCGCAGCAGCTTCACCTGCATGGTCAGTGGAAGTTCCGCTACTTCGTCCAGGAACAGCGACCCGCCGACCGCGGCCTGGAAGAAACCTTCACGATCGCGATCTGCGCCGGTGAACGCGCCCTTGCGATAGCCGAAGAATTCGGCCTCCATCAGCGTTTCCGGGATCGCACCACAGTTGACCGCGACAAACGGCAGCGCGCAGCGCGCGGATGCATCGTGAATCGCCCGCGCTACCAGCTCCTTGCCGCTTCCGGATTCGCCGAAGATGGCGACCGGTGCCATGCTGTGCGCGAGGCGCGCGATCATCGACCGCAACTGGCGCATCGCAGCGCCCTCACCCATGAGTCGCGCCATCGCCGTGCCGGTCGCGGACACGCCGCGGGCCGCCGGCAGCTCGGGCGGCTGCTGCAAAGCCGAGCGAACGAGCGCGCGCAGTTGCTCAAGGTCGACGGGCTTCGGCAGGTAGTCGAAGGCGCCAGCCTTGAGCGCGGCGATGGCGTTCTCGGTGCTGCCGTAAGCGGTAATGACCGCGATCGGCGGGCCGTTTCGGGTCGCAACCTCGCGCACGAGATCAAGCCCGACGCCGTCGGGCAGCCGCATGTCGGTGAGCGCAAGCGCGTAGCGGTTGCGGCTCAAAAGATCACGCGCCTGCGCAAGCGATTCAGCCGTGTCGACGTCGAGGCCAAGGCGGACCAGCGTTAACGCCAGGAGTTCACGCAAATCAGCCTCGTCGTCGACGACGAGCACCGCGGGGGAACGGCGCGTGCCCGGCTCGGCGGGACTTCGTTCCATCCCTGCGGGTAATGCGCGTTCGTTCATGGACGTAGCGATCAGAGGCTCGGCATCGTAATCAGAGCACCGGCATCGTATCCAAGAAACCCCCTGTCTCGGCGCTCAGCGCCGAAATACGGGCAAAGCGCACCACGAAGCCCTCGCGCGAGGTGCCGTCGAGTTCCCGCCTGGCCGCATATACGAGATCAGATCCGTTCGCGAGCGCGAATTCACGCGCGATGTACAGGCCCAAGCCCGTGCCGCGCGCGTGTGTGGTGTAAAACGGCTCGAACAATGCGGCGCGGGTTTCTGCCGCAATACCCGGCCCGTCGTCGAAGATCCAGAGCTGCGCGCGGCCGCCGTCGTCGGGCGCCAGTTCGCCGATCACCTGGACCGCGCCCGCGGCGGATGTCGAATAACGCAGCGAGTTGTCGACCAGGTTAAAAAGGATCTGGCGCAGGTGCGAGGATTCGAACTTGACGACCATGTCGCTCTTGACCTCGGTGCGCACGCGTCCGGCGGCCAGCCCACGATCGCGCTCGAATTCCTGCAGCCACTCGCCCACGAATGGCGCAAGCGCGATTTCATCGCCGAGCGGCGGTTCGCGCCGCGCTACGCGCAGCACGTCCTCGACCAGGCGGTTCAGTCGCAAGGTGTTCTCGCGCACGATGGCCACCAGCCGCTGCTGCAGCTGTGGATCAGCCTCTTCGGCAAGCAGTTGCCCCGCATGACTGATCGCGGCGAGCGGATTGCGGATTTCATGCGCAATCGACGCGGTGAGCCGGCCCATTCCAGCCAGTTTGAGTTGCTGCGCGCGTTGCTCGACTGCTCGAACGTCCTCGAGAAAGATCATGAACTCGTCGTTCGTTTCTGAAGTCGGGCGTGCGAAGCGCGCCCGCAGCCGCAGCTCCGGCGCCTGCGCGCCGCCGGCCGTCTCCCCCCCCGGCGGCAACACGGCATCGAACCAGTTGCCACGCGGATTTTCGTCATCGAGCCATTTTGCAAACGCCTGCGCAAGCGGCTGCATGTGCGGATATTCCGCCAGCCGGTGGCCGGTGAACTGTGCCTCGGGATGCAATGACAGCAGTACGCGCGCGGCACGGTTGTTCGCGCGCACTCGGGTCTGGGCATCGATCACGAGCACGCCCTGCTCCATTTGTGCGATCACGAGCCGATTGATTTCGAGCTGGTTCTCCAGGTCACGGCCGCGGCGGATCGCGAGGCGTTCCTGGACTGCCAGGCGCGCGGAGAGCAAGCCGAGCAGTCCGGTGATAGCGAACAGGGCCGCGCCGTAGAGTCCGGCCTGGAACACCACGGGCTCCTGCACCCCCGGCTGCAGGCCCCGCAGCAGCGAGTCGATCAGCAGCACCAGAACCGCGAGCGAGCAAACGAAAAACGCGGCGATCGTGGGCAACAACAGTGCCGCGCCCGCCAGGGGCAGCAGGTAGAAGATCATCATGCCGCCGCGCACGCCGCCGCTCATGGCGAGCAGCAGAGAGACCATGATGAGATCGATTGCCAGCTGGCCGCCGAGTTGCAGCGCGAAGTTGCTGCGTGCAAACAGCGCCAGGATGGCCAGGCTCGCCGCAAACAGGAAATACACCAGGCC
>DASQAE010000264.1:0-2859 GCA_035635915.1 Burkholderiaceae bacterium
CAGCAAGCGGGCAGCGCACCAGTCGTGGCGCTGCTCTTTTTTTGTCGTGGACCTGGAGCAAGAGACGCGCAAGGCACGCCCAGTCCCGCCCGCTCGATGCTTAGCGCATCGCGAGGCGGCGCGACTGGCGTGCCGAAAAACTCAGGTGCCGGGTTCTGAGTAAGTGAACAGAACGCCGACGGCCTGGCCTGCGCCGGCCGAGCCCACGGAAAGAATACCGTTCGGGGAGAGGCTCATGCCCGATGGCAGCGCCGCGCCGCGCGAATCGACGCCGAATCTTCCGCCCCCGATGACGTTGCTCGGCAGCGTCTGAGCGAGGTCGAACGTAGCTGCGCCGCCCGCGACGAAGGTCGGAAGGCTGACGCTCCACGAAGGAGCCGGCGCGGGAGTTGGTGTCGGCGCAGGCGCTGGTGTTGGGGTCGGTGTCGGCGCAGGTGCAGGCGTTGGAGTCGGACTCGGCGCAGGTGCAGGTGTTGGAGTCGGAGCGGGTGCTGGTGTTGGAGTCGGCGTCGGCGCTGGTGCCGGCCTTGGCGTCGGTGATGGCGTCGGCGCCGGAGTGGGTGCGGGGTTCGGTGCGGGTGCGGGTTGCGGCTTTCTGTGCCAACTGAACCGCCGCCGCTGAGGGTCGACTATTTCATCGGCTTGCGGCTGTTGCGCTTGCGCTGCCTCGTCAGATTCGCTTGCGCCACCGCAAGCTTGCAACGCACTGGTGGCACATCCGAAGAGGCCGAACTTCAATGCCTTTCGGCGGCTGAAATCACTCATGCTGGGTCTGCCGATGACGTGAAATCGATTCAACGCCATTTAACGGTGCACATACCTCATGCAGCAATTCGCGCCTTCTCATTAGGTCATGCGCCTTAGTACGACGTGACGCGCAAATGAGTAACGCTTCGCGGGTCCACATGGATGCCCCGCGCACTCCTGCTCGAACGAATCGCCTAGCCCGAAACAGTGCGCCCGGCCCGCGCCGGCGGATTCGCTTCCAAGTCCGCCTCAATTCACTCAATGGCCCGGCTGACCGGTCGGCGCGCGACGCAGTTGCGCGATCAGCACCACGATGCGGCGGCTTGGTGGGTCTCGCGACGCAGAGGCGCTAGGCGCTTGATGTAGTGTTCAGCGTGCGGCACGCCGGCAGTCGCCGCGCTTCCGGACGGAAACCTGGGACCTCCGCCGATGTACGTTGAATCATCGCCGCAACGAGTGGGATCGATCGCGCGCTGGGCCTGGCTGCCGATCCCGGCGCTTCTGCTTGCGACGCTCATTGCGTGGGCCGTAGGGCCGGATGAGTCTTACTCGGGGCGCGGGCTGACCCTCATCTTCGAGCTCGTCTTCATGACGCTGGCATCGCTGGCGGTGGCCTACTTTCTGGTGCGCAGTTTCTTCGCTTCCGGCGCGCCCGGCTTGCTGCTTCTGGCTTGCGGCATCGTGTTGTGGGGTCTGTCAGGCGTCGCCGCGGGCGCGTTCAGCCACGGCGACGTGAACCAGTCCATCACGATCCACAATCTTTGCGTCTGGCTTTCAGCAGCCTGTCATCTGGGAGGCGCACTGCTGGGCACTCAGACGCGCACTTTTCAGCAGCGTGGCTGGTGGTTGCTCGCCGCTTTCAGCGCCGTGCTCGCGGCCGTGGCGTTTGTCATCCTGGCCGCCATGAACGGCTGGACGCCCATCTTCTTTGCCGACGGCGGCGGCGGTACGTGGGTGCGCCAGACGTTGCTCGGCTCGGCGATCGCAACGTTCATCGTCAGCGGGATGATCCTCGTCGATAACGATGGCGAGGCAACACGTGCGTTCTCGAGCTGGTACGGCTTGGGTTTGTTGCTGATGGCGGTCGGTCTGCTGGGTGTGCTCATGCAATCGGTACACAGCAGCGTGGTCGGCTGGATCGGCATGGGCACGCAGTGGTTAGGCGCTGTGTATCTGCTCATCGCTTCGATCGCTGCCGCGCGCGAATCCGGGGCGGCCGACATTTCGCTGGCGGTCGCGCCGCGCGACGCGCGGCTGCGTTACGGCCTCGCCTTCGTGTTCATCGCCGCAGCGGCGGCGGTACGCATGCTGTTCTTCCAGGAAATCGGCACCGCGGTTCCGTACATCCTGTTTTTTCCTGCGGTGATGCTGACTGCGCTTTATGCCGGTCCGGGACCCGCGGTACTGGGTGCGGTGCTGTCTATGCTGATCACGAACGTTCTCTGGGTCGAGCCGACCGAAACGTTCGACTTCGGCAATCCGGAGCGCTTGCAGGCCACGGCCTTGTTCTTCGCCGATTGTGTGGTGCTGATCCTGGTTGCCCAGGCGATGCAGCGCGCGCAGTCGCGTGCGATCGCCGCGGAGGCCGAGAGTCGCTTCGCGCAGCGCGCAGAGCAGGCGCTGCGCGATGCGGACCGACGCAAGGACGAGTTCCTGGCGACGCTTTCACACGAAGTGCGCAACGCGCTCGCGCCGATGAGCAACTCCCTGGAGATCATCGAGCGGTCGCGCGGCGACCGCTTCCTGGCCGAACGCGCGCGTTTGATGATGCGCCAGCAGATGACTTATCTGAATCGCATCGTCGACGACCTGCTCGACGTCAGCCGCATCACGCGCGACAAACTCGAGCTGCGGGCCGTGCCGACGGACATAACCAATCTGATCCGGCTTTCGATCGAGGCCAACCATCCGGTTGCCGAACGCGCTGGCCATCAGGTCAACGTGACACTGCCGCAGAAACCGTTGTTCGTGAACGCCGACTCGGTGCGCCTGGCGCAGGTGTTCAGCAACCTGCTGAACAACGCCTGCAAGTACACCGAAGCGCCGGGCCATATCGAGCTCACGGTGCGCCGCGACGGCAACGACGCCGAGGTTGCGGTGAAAGACGACGGC
>DASQAE010000265.1:0-2659 GCA_035635915.1 Burkholderiaceae bacterium
GCTCATGATTTCGCTTCCACGGCCACCGCGATCCTGACCGGCGCGGCCTCGACCGGCTCAGCGCTCGGCTGCGCCGGTGCGGGGCGTCTGCGCAGCAACTCGAACAACCCCATCAAACCGCGCGGCAGGAAAAGCGTCACCAGCACAAACAGCAGTCCGAGGAAGTAAAGCCAGAACTGCGGGAACGCGACCGTGAACCAGCTTTTGGCGCCGTTGACCGCGAAGGCGCCAAGGATCGGCCCGAACAACGTGCCACGCCCACCGACCGCGGCCCAGATCGCGATCTCGATCGAGTTGGCCGGACTCATCTCGCTCGGGTTGATGATGCCGACCTGCGGCACGTACAACGCACCGGCAATGCCGCTCATGATGGCGGCGAGGGTCCAGACGAAGAGTTTGTACGACAGGGTGCGGTAGCCGAGGAACATCAGGCGCGACTCCTGGTCGCGGATCGCCGTCAAGACGCGCCCGAGCTTGGACGTGACGATGTAGCGGCACACGACCAGCGCGAGTAGCAGGTACAGGCCCGAGATCACGAACAGCGTGGTGCGCGTGCCCGGCGCGGTGATCGGAAAACCGAGCACGCGCTTGAAGTCGGTGAAGCCGTTGTTGCCGCCGAAGCCCATGTCGTTGCGGAAAAACGCCAGCATCGCGGCGAACGTCAGCGCCTGGGTGATGATCGAAAAATAAACGCCTTTGATGCGCGAGCGAAACGCGAAGAAGCCGAAGATGAACGCGATCAGGCCGGGCACCGCAATGATCTTGACCAGCGCGACCAGGAATGAATCGCTCCCGGCCCAATACCAGGGGAAGGCTTTCCAGTCGAGGAACACCATGAAGTCCGGCAGGTCGCTCTGGTAGACGCCGTCGTGGCCGATCTGGCGCATCAGGTACATGCCGAACGCATATCCACCCAGCGCAAAAAACAGACCCTGGCCAAGCGACAGAATGCCCGTGTAGCCCCAGATCAGGTCCATCGCCAGCGCAACCACTGCGTAGCACATGAACTTGCCGATCAGCGTGATCCAGAAACTCGAGACGTGCAGCGGATGTCCGGGCGGCACCGCAAGGTGCAACGCCGGCAGCGCGACAAGCAACACCGCCCCCACGACGAAGATCATGGTCCAGGTGCGCGGAGTGAAGAGGCGGGTCATGCGAGGAGAACGTTCGTGTTCACGCTTCCGCACTCCGTCCCTTGAGCGCGAACAATCCCTGCGGGCGTTTCTGGATGAACAGGATGATCATCACCAGCACGAAGATCTTGGCCAGCACGGCGCCGGAAAACGGCTCGAGGAATTTGGAAATCGAGCCCAGGCCAAGGGCGGCGATGACCGTGCCGGCAAGCTGGCCGACGCCACCCAGCACCACGACCATGAACGAGTCGACGATGTAGCTCTGGCCCAGATCGGGACCTACGTTGCCGATCTGCGAGAGCGCGACACCACCGAGACCTGCAACACCCGACCCGAGGCCGAAGGTCAGCATGTCGACCCGATTGGTCGGCACGCCGGTGCAACTGGCCATCGCCCGGTTCTGCGTCACGCCACGTACAAAAAGGCCAAGCCGCGTGCGATTGATAACCAGCCACACGGCCGCCAGCACCGCGAGCGCAAAACCAAGGATCGCGATGCGGTTGTACGGCAACACCAGGCCACCCGCGAGCTGAATACCGCCCGAGAGCCACGATGGATTTTCAACCTCGACGTTCTGCGCGCCGAAGACGGTGCGACTCGCCTGAATCAGCAGCAGGCTGATGCCCCAGGTGGTGAGCAGCGTTTCGAGCGGGCGCCCATATAACCAGCGCAGTACACCGCGTTCCAGCGCCATGCCGATCGCCGCGGTGACGAGAAACGCGACCGGCAGTGCAGCGACGACGTACCAGGCAAAAGCGCCCGGCAGATACGCGCGGAACAGGCCTTGCACGACGTAGGTGGCATAGGCGCCGATCATCAGAAACTCGCCGTGCGCCATGTTGATGATGCCCATCAACCCATACGTGATCGCGAGCCCGAGCGCTGCGAGCAGCAGGACCGAGCCGAGCGAGAGACCAGTGAAGAGACTCACCCCGAGTTCGACCGTGTGCAGACGGCGGTTGATCTCGTCGAGCGAAGCTTGCGCAGCGATGCGCACGCGCTCATCGGCCTCGGGATAACTGCCGTCCTTCTGTTTGGTGAGCAGGGTCGACAGGATCTGCCGCAGCTGCGGGTCATCGCTCGCCGACAACGCCTTTGCGGCCTGCAGGCGTTGTTCCGGATCGCTGCTCTTGAGCCCCAGCGACGCTGCCGCCAGTTGCAGGATCGCCTTTACGCCGGGATCGGATTCCTTCGCCAACGCTGCCTGAATGAGCGGCAGCAGGTCCTCGTTGTCGCTGGCTTGCAGTTCTTTTGCTGCGCCAAGGCGCGTTTCGCGGTCGGGCGACGAAAGTTTTAGGCCTGCCAGTGCACTGTCGAGTTCGCCGCGCAATCGGTTGTTGACGACGATCGTCTCCAGGTTCGCAGGCGTTGCACCGAGCGCCTCACCGGTGGCCGCGTCGACGACATTGCCGCCGGAGACGATGACGGCGCGCCCGTTTGCGATTGCAAGTGAATCGTTGGCGATGGCTTGCAATACCACCGCGGCGCGCGCGTCTCCGCTTGCACCGATCTTGCGCACCGTGGCG
>DASQAE010000266.1:0-3445 GCA_035635915.1 Burkholderiaceae bacterium
GCGTATCGACCACAAGCACCTCGTCCGGTTGCGCCTCCTGCAGTCCTTTGATGACTGAGAGAAAGTCTTCTTCGCACACAACCGTGCGCGCGCGGCCCACCAACTTCAGGCCGGTCGAGAGCGGCCGGATCGCAGCGTCCATCACCCGCAGTTGTTTATCGGCATCACACAGACAGGCGGTGTCGAGGTCGAGCAACCGACGCCGCAGCGTTGCAAAGTCCATGGCCAAACTCCTCTCGAAAAGAGCGGCGATCGCGCGGACTACCACCCATCCGGCACGTGCTACCGCCTGCTTGCAGGGGGGCATTTTGCCCCTTGGCGCCCAAGCAACGCGGATAATCGGCCCGCTCCGTCCATGCCACGGCCAGTAACGACCCTGATGCCATCGCCCGATTCGACCAACACCGGCCCCCCGTTCTTCGCGCCAATGCGCTTTCGCGACGCGGAAGGCGCCGCCCGGCAGGTGCAGGCGATCTACGAGGGTTCGAGCGCGTTCCTGCGCGACATGCTGCAGCGATTCGTGGCTGGCGAAGACGTTTCACGTCACGTGCGTGCGTGTTACCCGTTCGTGCGTGTGCATACCGCAACGGTGGCGCGGGCTGATTCACGTCTCGCGTACGGCTTCGTCGCGGGACCGGGCACCTACGAAACGACACTGACACGACCGGATCTGTTCGCTGACTACTATCGCGAACAGTTCCGCCTTCTGATCGACAACCACGGCGTATCGATCGAGGTCGGGACCAGCCGCCAGCCGATCCCGGTGCATTTCTCGTTTGCCGAGCACGATCACATCGAAGGCACGCTTTCGCCCGCGCAACGCCTGCTTCTGCGTGACCGCTTCGACCTGCCGGATCTGAGTGCGATGGACGACGGCATCGCCAACGGCACGTTCGAACCCGGCCCCGGCGATCCGCACCCGCTTGCGCTGTTCACCGCGCCGCGGGTCGACTATTCGTTGCACCGCCTGCACCACTACACCGGCACGATGCCGGAGCACTTCCAGAACTTTGTTCTTTTCACCAACTACCAGTTCTACATCGACGAATTCGTGCGACTTGGGCATGAGTTGATGGCCGCGCCCGATGGCGCCGGCAACGAGTACATCGAATTCGTCGAACCGGGCAACATCGTCACGCGCCGCGGCGGCGCGCCTTCCGACAGCGCGCCGACCCGCCTGCCGCAGATGCCCGCGTACCACCTCGTGCGCGAGGATCGCGCCGGCATCACGATGGTCAACATCGGCGTCGGTCCGGCCAACGCCAAGACCATTACGGACCACATCGCGGTACTGCGGCCGCATGCATGGATCATGCTCGGACACTGCGCCGGTTTGCGCAATACGCAGCAGCTTGGCGACTATGTGCTCGCGCACGGATATGTGCGCGAGGATCACGTGCTCGACGAAGACCTGCCGCTGTGGGTGCCGGTGCCGCCGCTGGCGGAGGTGCAGGTCGCACTGGCCACCGCAGTCGCAGACGTGACCCAATTTACCGGCTACGAACTGAAACGCATCATGCGCACGGGCACGGTTGCAAGCACTGACAATCGCAACTGGGAGTTGCTGCCTCATCGCACGCCGATGCGCCGCTTCAGCCAGAGTCGCGCGGTCGCGCTCGACATGGAAAGCGCGACCATCGCCGCGAACGGATTCCGCTTCCGCGTCCCGTACGGAACACTGCTGTGCGTGAGCGACAAGCCGCTGCACGGCGAGATCAAGCTGCCGGGCATGGCGAACGAGTTCTATCGCGCGCGCGTGGACCAGCATCTGCGCATCGGCATGCGTGCGATCGAGCTGCTGCGCCAGCAGCGCCCGGATCAACTGCACAGCCGCAAGCTGCGCAGCTTCGCTGAAGTGGCATTCCAGTAGCCAAAGAGGAGAGAAATGGGCTCGAAGCCACCGTTCGAGTTTTTGGGGCCGTTGGTTCGTTTCGTCCTGTTCTGGCTCGGCGTGGCGCTGGTCATCGGCGGAACGACGACCATCGAGAAGCTGCAGCAACCCGACCTCGAAGCGTGCCGCAAGCAGGGCGACTGCGTGCAGATCTCGCAGGTGGCGCTCGAATTCGCGTGGACCGAAGATGCTTACGCGAGCGTGAAAAGCTGGACTGAAGCCACGCGCAAACGCGCCACCGAAGCGCTGCGCGTGGACTCGTGGATTCTCGTGCCCGGCTACGTGCTGGTGCTTGGCATTCTCTGCGGCGCGGCCGCGCGCCGCAATGACCAACGCAGCTACCGCCGCGTTGGTGTCGTCATTGCGTGGCTGGTCTTCGTTGCCGGTGCGGTGGATCTTGCGGAAAACACACTGATCGGCATGGCGCTCGAACGGCCCGCCGGCGCGGTTCTGAGTGCGCTCGCAGTTGCGACATGCATCAAGTGGGTGCTGGTCGTGCTCGCGCTGACATACGCGACGCTGGCGCCGCTCAGTCGATGGGTGCTGGGGCGGAGCTGAGGCTAGTCTTACTCTTTGCGGCCTCCACCCTGACCCTCCCCCCGCACGCGGGGGAGGGTAAGTGCAGAAGACACGATTCGCTCCGGCTCGAACCATCGTGGCCAGCCGCGCGGTTATTGTTTGTGAATGAACCGCGCCATCGAGCTTTCCCTGCTCGGCCTGCTCGCGCTGCTCTGGGGATCTTCGTATGTGTTGATCAAACTCGCGCTCGCGAGTTTTCCGCCCCTGACCTTGATCGCAATCCGGGTAACGGTCGCATCGGTCCTGCTGCTGGCGGCAATGCGGCTGCGGCACGAACGTTTCCCCCGCGACGGCGCAACCTGGCGCGGTCTTGTCGTCCAGGCATTTTTCAACAGCGTTGGCGCCTGGACAGTGCTGGCGTGGGGGCAACAGCACGTCGATAGCGGGCTTGCCGGCGTGCTGAATTCCACTTCGCCCCTGTTCGTGTTCCTGCTCACGCTGCTCTGGACCCGCCACGAGCCCGTCACGGTGCGCAAGACGGTCGGCGCGTTGCTTGGATTCGCCGGCGTCGTTCTGGTACTGGGTGTGGACGCGCTGACTGGCATCGGCCGGCAGGTGATGGCGCAACTCGCGGTCCTGCTCGGTGCGGTTTTGTATGCGTTCGCTGCACTGAACGGGCGTCGCTTTTCGAGTCTGCCGCCGACGGTGACTGCGGCGGCCACGATGCTCTGCGCAACGTTTTGGCTGATCCCGGTGAGCCTCGTCGCCGACCAGCCATGGAATTTGCGGCCCACGGTCGGATCGCTCACAGCCGCGCTAGCGCTCGGTGTTTTCTGCACCGCGCTCGCGCTCCTGCTGTATTTCCGCTTGTTGAGAACGCTCGGTCCGATCGGCGTCACGAGCCAGAGTTACCTGCGCTGCGGCATCAGCGTGCTGCTCGGTGTCCTGGTGCTTGGCGAACACGTGACGGCGACGATCGGCTTCGGCCTGCTCGCGATCGTGCTCGGCGTGGCGGCAATCAATACGCCGAAGAAA
>DASQAE010000267.1:0-13803 GCA_035635915.1 Burkholderiaceae bacterium
CCATCGCTGCGCTCAGATCAAGGCGGCGTCCTGGAACCACCCCCGGCATTAAAACTGAGCGGCGTCGAGTCCGTCCCGCAGACGCTGGTAAAGGCAGTGGGCGGTTATGCGAACTTTCGCGGCGTGGGCGTCGTCGACTGGCAGCCGCAAGGGCATGGACTGCTGGTGGTTTCTCTGCGCGAAGGGCGCCTCCAGCTGCACCAACTCGACACTGCCGGAGCGCCCCTGCGCCCGCTTACGCGCGCGAGCGAACCGACGCGCAATGGCGCCTATGTCCCGGCACAGCCGAACTACATCGTGTTCGAGCGCGACACCGGCGGCGATGAAGCGGCACGCCTGTATCGACTCGACGTGACGAGCGGGATCGAGACGGCACTCACAGAACCGGACCGGCGTTATGCCCTCGGGCCCTTCAACCAGACGGGGACGGCCTTTTTCGCGAACAGCGTGCCATTGGACCGCAGCACCGGTGGCAGCACGCTCGAACGTGCGAAAAGCGTGGTGACCACCGAGATACTGCGCATCGATCCGATAGCGGGCTCGAGTCGCCCTATCGCTTCTCTGCCCGGTACCGGCTGGATCGTCTCCGACATCAGCGTCGACGAACGAACGCTGCTGCTGATTCGTTTTCGGTCTGCCACCGACGGCGAGTTGTGGGCGCTTGAAATCGGTCAGAGCGCACCGAAACGATTGCTGCCGCGCGAGGGCGACCCCGCGGCGCATTTCAGCAGGGCGCTGTTCGCGTTCGACGGCAGCATTTTCGCGGTGACCGATCGAGCGAGCGAGTTCCGCCAGTTGACGCGTTTCGAGCCGCGCAGTGGGCGCCTGGAGATCGTGACCGAAGATATTCCGTGGGACGTCGACCGGCTCAACGCGTCCGTCGATCGACGCTTGTTCGCCATCGTCACCAACGAAGGCGGGCTCGGTGTCGCGCGCACCGTCGACGCGGAAAGCCGCCGCGTAGCCGCGGTACCTGCGCCCGTCGGCGCGAGCGTCACCGCGGTTCATTTGTCGCCGGATGCGCGCCAGCTTGCCCTGGCGTTTTCGTCGTCGTCCAGTCCGTCGTCAGTCAGCGTGGTCGAACTCGCGACACGGAGCACAACGCCATGGGCCGGCGCAGACACGGCGGGCATCGATACGTCGCGCTTTGGTGCTACGGCAGTGATGAACTGGCAGAGTTTCGACGGCCGCCGGGTGGCGGGACTTATCACCCGGCCCGATGCGACCCGGTTTCGCGGCAAACGCCCGGTCCTTGTCAACATCCACGGCGGGCCCGAAGGCCAGGCGAAACTCGGCTTTCTCGGGCGCGAAAATTATCTGGTCAACGAACTCGGCATCGTCGTCATCGAGCCGAACGTTCGTGGATCGAGCGGGTTCGGCAAGTCTTTTCTCGCTCTCGATGACGGGCGCAAGCGCGAGGATGCAGTGCGCGATATCGGCAGCCTGCTCGACTGGATCGCCGCGCAGCCCGATCTGGATGGGTCGCGCGTCGCCGTCTACGGTGGCAGCTACGGCGGCTACATGGTGCACGCGGTCGCCGTGCATTACTCCGC
Source organism: Burkholderiaceae bacterium (assembly GCA_035635915.1). Taxonomy (GTDB): domain Bacteria; phylum Pseudomonadota; class Gammaproteobacteria; order Burkholderiales; family Burkholderiaceae_F; genus JAKANT01. The sequence continues at coordinate 1,554 of DASQAE010000267.1, forward strand.
GCGCATACGTGCCGCAATCGCCGTGGTCGGCATTTCGCACTTCGTCTCGTTCCTCGAACACACCGAGACGTATCGGCGCGACCTGCGGCGCAGCGAGTACGGTGACGAACGCGATCCGCAGATGCGGGTGTTTCTCGAGAACATTTCGCCGCTCGTCAATGCCCAGCGCATCAAGGTGCCACTGTTCGTCCTCCACGGCCGCAACGATCCGCGCGTGCCAGTAGCCGAGGCGGAGCAGATCGTGCGCACGGTTTCGGCCAACGGCGTACCGGTGTGGAGCATGATCGCCGACAACGAGGGCCACGGCTTTTCGAAGAAAGAGAACGCCGACTACGCTTTTTTTGCGCGCGTGCTGTTTCTGCGGCGCTATCTGCTTGGCGGAGCCTGACCCTTGCTGCGGCGCCTGTTCGCGCACAGCGCGCACCTTGAGCGAGCAGATGCGGCGTGCGTGCTGGGCACGGTGTGTTTTGGCGCGGTAACCGAGCGCAGTCAACAGGATCCGCGGCTCGAGCTGCGGATTCCACTCGACCTGCTCGACAACGAACGCCCATGCGCCGATTTCTGGTTGGGCGCGGCGCCGGCGCGCGTCGAGCGGATCGCGGGCGTCGACGTTGCAACCGACGGCGAACTGTTGTTCGGATGGGTGCAGATCGACGAACGAGCGGCCGGTGGACTACGCGAGGCGGCGCGCCAGGCGTATGCAGCGATCTTCGGCGCGCTCGATGGCAGCCAATGTGTCCATCCGTTGCGTTTCTGGAACTATGTCCCGCGTATCAACCAGCCGCAGGACGGACTCGAGCGCTATCGCCACTTCAACATCGGGCGCCAGGAGGCGTTCCTGGCCGCGCAACGCGCCGCTTTCGCGGGGGCGCCCGCCGCTTGTGCGATCGGGACCGAGGCGGACAAATTGGCGATCTCTTTCCTTGCCGCGAAAGACGCGCCGACCTCGATCGAGAATCCGCGTCAGATCAGCGCGTATCACTATCCGAGCGAATACGGCCCGCGCACCCCGACCTTCTCGCGCGCGACGCTTGCGCGCAAGAGTCGTCCAACTCTATTCATCTCGGGCACTGCGAGCATCGTCGGCCATAGCTCCCTGCATCCGGGAGACCCGACCGCACAAACGGCGGAAACCTTTGTCAACCTGCGCACGTTGGTCGAAAGCGCGAACACCAAACTCGCCCGCTCGGCACTTGCGCTCGAGCGGCTCGTCTACACCGTCTACGTGCGTCACGCCGCGGACCTCGCCCTCATTCGCAAGCAGTTTGCGCTCGAGGTGGGCGAGCACAGCGCAGCCGCACTTAATGCCACGTTCCTGCGCGGCGACATCTGTCGCGCGGAGCTGCTGGTCGAAATAGAAGCCACCGGCACCGCGGCCTGATCAATCCGCCACGTCGCGGCCAGGCGGGCTTTCTTACACCGCCAGGGCGTGCGGATTCACGTTCGGCGCGCACGGTTGTTCGCGCGCGCGCAAAAAATCGGCATGAGCAGGTAAGGCGCCTCCGGCTGCGTCGACCAATTCGCGTGACCTGAATCAAGCAGGCGCGACATCCGAAAGCGCACCTCGAACGTATCTCGGATGTGAGTGATTCACACCATCCGTAACCGGTAACCCCAACCAAGGAGCAACCCATGAACGTGAAGCAGATCCTGATCGCAACCGCTGTCGTCGCTCTGGCGCCGATCGCCGCCCAAGCCAACGGTGGCTACACGCAGAGGTTCGGCGAGGCGTATCCCATCGCGACCGTGGAAACGCCGAGCACGCTGACCCGCGCGGAAGTGCGCGCTGAAGTCCTGTCGCTCGATCGCCATGGGCAGAACTTCGGCGAAGCCTTCCCTTATCAGGCGAAGGACCCGATGACGACGCGCCTGCTCGCTGAAGTGCGTCGCGAAGCCCGCAATGCGCCGCGCATGTACGGTGAAATCTCCGGCGAAACCGGCCACAACTAAGAGTTACCGATCTGCGCGCCACGCGCAGGCACCGACTTCCCCTTGCTCCACGAGCCTTAGGGCGCGGGTTATCCCGCGCCCATTTTTTTGCACAAGGAGCCGGGCGAAAGCCCGGCGTTTACCTAGTTATATTTCCGAATCGACCCGACTGGAAGTCGGTGAGGGCCTCGTAGATCTCTTCGCGCGTATTCATGACGAACGGGCCGTAGCGTGCCACCGGCTCGCGCAGCGGCTGGCCTGCAATGACCAGCGCGCGTGTCGCGTCCTTGGTCGCGCGCAGCTTGAGTTCAGCGCCGTTCGAGAGCAACGCCATATCGCCGTCGGCCGCCACGCGCGCCTGCGTGCCGATTTGCAGCGCGCCGCCGAATACATAGACGAACGCGGTCTGGTTGTCCGGCACCTCGAGCTTCAATTCCGTGTCGTTTTCCAGCGCAACATCGAGATACGTGATCGGAATCCGCGTCTGCGCGGCCCCGGCAACACCAAGCGCATTGCCGGCGATGACCTTGACCGTGGCGCGTCCATCCTCGCTGCGCCAGGTCGGCATCGTCGCCGCACGTACGTCCTGGTAACGCGGTGCGATTCGTTTGTCGCGCGCCGGCAGATTGACCCAGAGCTGGAATCCGTGCACGCGCCCGCCGCGCTCCTTGATCCAGCTGGCGGGCATTTCGGAGTGGATCACGCCATCGCCCGCGGTCATCCACTGCACATCGCCGGCGGCGATCGTGCCGCGGTTGCCGGCGCTGTCCTCGTGCTCGAACTCGCCGTCCAGCATGTAGGTGACGGTCTCGAAACCGCGATGGGGATGATCAGGTGCGCCGACCGCTTCGCCCGGTGCATAGTCGACCGGACCCATTTCATCGAGAAGCAGGAAGGGATCGATGTGATCGAGCCCTGCGGTCGGGAACGGGCGCCGGACGACGAAGCCGCCGCCCTCACGCAAACGCGGGGAATGGACGATTCGCTGGACTTCACGCGCAGCCATGGCGACGGCACCTCCCGATACGAAAAACGAGAGGTGCGGTCAGGGAGCGCGAAATCAACCCTGGGTCGACCTAACGCTTGCCGGCGTCGTAGTCGCTGATGGCCTTGGCAAGATCGCGATACTCCTCGCTGCTCTTTGCGCCCAGGCTCTCCAGCTTGCTCAGCTGCTCGTTCGCCTTTGTCGGCTCGCCCGCCTTCAGATAGGCAATGCCGGAATATTCAAGTGCCCCGCGGTGCTTGGGATTGAGCTTCAACGCGCGGTCGTAGGCCGCGAACGCTTCGTCCATTTGCCCCATCCACCGCAGCGAAAAACCGAGCATGTTGTAACCGTCCGCGTTCTCGGGTTCGGCCGCCACCACTTTGCGGAAGCTCGCCACAGCACCGGCCCAGTCTTTGCGATCTGCCGCCTTCTTGCCGGCTGCGTAGTCGCGGTTCACCGCATTGGCAACCGGGGTGGTTTCAGTTTCTGCGGCATAGGCTGCCGGACCGACCAGGGCCAGCGCCAGCATGCCTGCCATCACGAGCTTTTTCATTCGATTCTCCTTGTCGGGGTGAGTTGCGCCAGCACTGGCGCACTGCCAACACCTACGTCCGTGCCCGCCGATCGGATGCAACCTGATCCCACCGGCGCGCCAACTGGGCTATCGTGCCAGCGACATTTTACAGGACCGGCCCCATGTCAACACCAGCCAACCCGCCGCCCGATGCCGACAGTGCCGCCTACGAACGCGCCCGCCGCAAGGTGCATCAGATCAAGGGGCTTTATGTGCACGCAAGCGCGTACTGCATTGTCATCGCGGGGCTGTTCCTGATCAATTTCTTCACCGGTCGACCCTGGTGGTTCTTTTGGCCTGCCGTCGGCTGGGGTATCGGCCTGGCGTTCCACGCTTTCGGCGTGTACGGAACCGAGGCTCTGTTCGGCGCCGACTGGGAGGAGCGCAAGCTGCGCGAGTTGATGGAGCGGGAACGCCGCCGGACTGGTTAGGCCGCAGCGTTCGGATGAGGCGCCTCGCACGCTTTACCCGAGCGTCATCTCCGGCCTCGAGGGCGCAAGCGCCCCCAGCAAACGTGGCAGTTGGGCGTTGGACGACGACGGTTGCGCGGCCGAATGACCATCGAGCGATACCATGGTCATGCCGCTGCGTGCCTCCCAAACAACAAGCTTGATCGGCTCGCCGCCGGCGACCCCATCGATCAGCAGCGATTGCGTCGGCCGCAGCCGATAGCCGTCGCGCTCGGCAACCCCGCTGTGATCCGTGCACGCGACCACGTTCAGGCCATGCGCGCGCGCGTCCGACGCGATGCGCTCGACGGTCTCTGCGACGCCGAAGCGGCTGACAGAAGGCGCGCGCGCAGGATTGGCGACCAACGCCGCATTCGCACTCCACCAGATAAACAGCCCCACTGTGGCTCTTTCGAAAGCAGCCATCTCTTCTCCTGGTTATGGTCCGCAAGACCCGGTTAGTCCGCGAGCCGCACGGATCGTTCACGTCCCGAACCAGGATTTACCCTGCTGCGCCGCTACAATCGGATGACGCAGGCGTTACACCGACGCGCTGCAAAACCGCCGGGCGCATCGATGGTCGAGAAGGTCGTCAAGAAGGGCGACTCTGCAAGCCAATCCAGGGGTCCCAAGGCCGAGGGTCATGAGCGGTCGGGGCACGCGACCAATTTTCTTCGCAACATTATTGCGGCCGACCTCGTACGCGGGACGTTCGACGCGCGCAACTGGGCCGGCCGGCCCGGACCGTACGAGTTGCACGAGCATGCGCCCCCCGATCCGGCGCGCATCCGCACCCGTTTTCCGCCCGAGCCGAATGGTTATCTCCACATTGGCCACGCCAAGAGCATTTGCCTGAACTTCGGCCTCGCGCGCGATTTCGGCGGGCGTTGCCACATGCGTTTCGACGATACGAACCCGGTCAAGGAGGACCAGGAGTACGTCGATTCGATCCTCGATGCCGTGCACTGGCTCGGCTTCGACTGGGAACACGTGGGCCCGCACGGCGTCGAGTGCAATCTTTATCACGCCAGCGATTATTTCGAGCCGATGTATCGCTTCGCCGAGTACCTGGTCAGCACTGGTTACGCGTACGTCGACGAACAAAGCGCCGATCAGATGCGCGAGACGCGCGGCACCCTGACGGAACCGGGAAAAAATTCGCCGTTTCGCGACCGGCCCATCGACGAAAACCTGCGTCTGTTCCGCGAGATGCGTGCCGGCAAACATGCCGAAGGCAGCATGATCCTGCGCGCGAAGATCGACATGACCTCGCCGAACATCAACATGCGCGATCCGGCCATCTATCGCATCCGCTTCGCCGAGCATCACATGACCGGCGATCAGTGGGTGATTTATCCGATGTATTCGTACGCGCACCCGGTCGAGGATGCGCTGGAAAACATCACTCATTCCATCTGCACACTCGAGTTCGAGGATCAGCGCCCGTTTTACGACTGGACGCTCGAGCGCATCGTGCCTCTGCTGCGGCGCCCGCAATTCCTGGCGGCGCAGGACCTGGTACAGACGATCTACGAAGAGGGTGTCGAGGCCCGGCGCGAGTTCGCCCTGCATTGCCGTAACTTCGCGGAAAAACTCGGCGCTACGCGCTGGGAACGACGCGCGGAAGCGATGTTTGCCTCGTGGTCACGCAACTCGGATCTTGCGGTCAATGATGCGGACGAATTCTTCAAGCTGTTGCGCGAGCATCCCGAGAACTTCACGCCGTTGCTGCAGCACGCGCTCGACGAACGCAAACCGAATCCGTACCTTCTCCCGCATCAGCATGAGTTCAACCGCCTCAATCTCACCTCCGTGGTGATGAGCAAGCGCAAGCTGATCCAGCTGGTGGAGGAAAAACGGGTCGACGGCTGGGACGATCCGCGCATGCCGACGCTGGTCGGACTGCGCCGGCGTGGTTACACCCCCCAGTCGATCCAGCTCTTCAACGACAGGATCGGGGTCAGCAAGAGCCTGCAATGGATCGACTACGCGGTGCTCGAACAGGCGTTGCGTGACGATCTGGACGGACGCGCGCCCCGTGCAACCGCGGTGTTGCGTCCGATCCGCCTGATTGTCGACAGTTATCCAGCGGATCAGCGCGACGACTGCATTTTCCCGGTCCATCCGCAAAGACCGGAGCTTGGATCGCGCACGATCGCGTTCGCGCGCGAGTTGTGGATCGAAGCGGACGACTTCATGGAGGACGCGCCCGCGGATTTTTTTCGCCTGGCTCTGGGCAGGGGCGGCGCCCCGGGCCAGCCTGTTCGCCTGCGTCACGCGTATGTGGTGCGCGCGACGTCGATCGAGAAGGACGCCGCGGGCCGTGTCGTTGCGGTTCACGCCCAGCATCTGCCGGAAACCCGCAGCGGAACCGCCGGCGCCAACAGCGTCAAGACCAGGGCTGCCATCCACTGGCTCCCGATCGCCGACAGCTTGCCAGCCGAGGTACGCCTTTATGAGCGGCTTTTCACCGACCCGCAGCCCGACGCCGGTGGCAAGGACTTCCGCACGCTCATCAACGCGCATTCCAAGCAGGTGCTGCGCGCGCAGGTCGAGCCCGTGCTTGGCGGTGCGCAACCGGATGACAAGTTCCAGTTCGAGCGTAACGGCTACTTCGTCGCCGACCGCAAGGACCATGCGCCGGGAAGACCGGTGTTCAACCTTGCGGTTTCACTGAAGGAGACCTGGAACAAGTAACGCGACCTCGGTGTCGCGCGCACACAACCGCGCTCCCGCCACCAAGCCGTCGATTCGTGCCTAATTCCTGCCTCTTGTCGTGCCTGCGTCGACAGGCGCTTAGGCGACCGCGCATGATGCGCCCCGAACCAGCCGGAGGGCACCGATGCTGAACGTGGCAGGTCTGCGCAAGTCCTATGGCGGACGCGAAGTCGTAAGCGAGGTCGGCTTCGAAGTCACGCGCGGCGAAATCGTCGGCCTGCTCGGGCCGAACGGTGCGGGCAAGACCACGACGGTCGCGATGATCTGCGGTCTGGTCGTACCGGATGCAGGCCGGGTTCTGATCGACGGGCGCACGATCGGCGGCGACGCCGATCCGACCAAGAAGCGCATCGGCCTCGCACCACAGGAACTTGCACTGTACGAAGACCTCTCGGCGCAGGCCAACTTGATGCTGTTCGGTTCGCTTTATGGCCTCGACGGCGAGCACCGGGCGGCACGCGTTGCAAACGTGCTCAAGCTGGTCGGCCTCACCGACCGTGCCGCCGACAAGGTGGGGCAATACAGCGGCGGCATGAAGCGGCGCCTGAACATCGCCTGCGCGCTGGTGCACGAACCCGACATCGTGATCCTCGACGAGCCGACCGTCGGCGTCGACCCGCAGAGTCGCAACGCGATTTTCGATAACCTGGTCGAGTTGCGCGCGAGCGGCAAGGCGATCCTGTACACGACCCACTACATGGAAGAGGCGGAGCGCCTGTGCGATCGGATCGTCATCGTCGATAAAGGCCGCGTCATCGCCAATGATTCGCTCGGCGCGCTCCTTACCCGGCTGCCGGTAGCGGCGGTGATAGAGATTGACCTGGACGGGTCTGTCGACGCAGCGCCGATTCGCAACCTGCCCGGCGTGCGCGAGGTAAACGCCACCAACGGCCGCCTGACCGTCGGTGCGATGAGCGTGTCCGAGACCGCACCCGCGCTGTTCGACTATCTCGCGCGACAACCTTGCACCATTCGCCACGTCTCAACCGGGCGCGCGAATCTGGAACAACTTTTCCTCTCGCTCACCGGTCGCCAGTTGCGCGATTGACGCCGGCCACATTTGCTCATGCATTCAGAGAACTGCCCATGACCGCCCTGCTTGCGCTTGTGAGGACACAGATCCGCCTGTACTTCTCGAACCGGCGGGCTCTGCTGATCAACCTGGTGGCGCCGATCCTCATCGCCGCTTTCTTCGGTTCCGTTTTCGGCGGTGGCGAGACCAAGATCGCGCACGTGCCGATCGCCGTCGTTGACCTCGACGCAAGCACGGTCTCGAAGGCGGTCGTGAGCGGACTGCAAGGCGACTCCGCGCTCGACGTGCAGGTGCTCGACGAGGCGAGTGCTGCGGAAGCAGTGCGCAAGGGCAAACTGCGCGCTGCGGTGATCCTGCCGAGCGGTTTCGGCGCGCAAGCCCCGCGCGCGCTGTTCACGGGCGGTACCAAGCCCTCGGTGCGCATCGACTACGATCCTTCGCAGTCGATTGCGCTGAGCCTGGTGCGCGGCCTGCTCGCACAGTATTCGATGCAAGCCGTCTTCAGCAACGGCTTCACCGGCCCGGAGGGCCAGGTCTTCCTCGACGAGTCGCTGCGGGGGATCGAAAGCAGTACGTCGCTCACCGAAACCGAGCGCAGCAGCCTCAAAAACCTGTTCTCGAGCGTGCGTACGTTGCAAGCACAGCCGTCCTCGGCCGGCAGCCGGTCCGAGTCTCGTTCCGGCATGGCAGGTGGCCGGTTCGACGTGCCTTATCGCTTGCAGGAACAGGCGGCCACGTCCTCGCTCGAGCGCAAGTACAACGGATACGCGCATGCGTTCGCCGGCATGGGCGTGCAGTTCGTGCTCTTTTCCGGCATCGAGCTTGGCATCGGCATCCTCATGGCGCGGCGCTTAGGACTGTGGGCACGACTGCGCGCGGCACCACTGGCGCGCAGCACGCTGTTGGGCAGTTACGTCGTGAGCGGCACCCTGATCGCGGCCGTGCTGATGGGACTCATCTTCCTCGCAGCGATCGCCGTCTTCGGTGTGCGCATCGACGGCAGTACCGCCGGTTTTGTCGGTGTGCTGCTTGCATTCGCGCTGCTTACAGCGACCTTTGGACTATTGCTTGCGGCTGTCGGCAAGACGCCCGAGGCAACGCGCGGCCTGGCCATCCTCGCCACATTGCTGCTCGTCATGCTGGGTGGAGCCTGGGTGCCGACCTTCATATTTCCGGAGTGGTTGCAGCGCGTGACGGTGGTGGTGCCGGTGCGGTGGGCGGTCGATGGCTTCGACGCGATGACCTGGCGCGGCCTCGACGGCGAGGCGGCAGTGGTGCCAATTGCAGCGCTGCTGGGCTTCAGCCTGCTGTTTGCCGCTCTGGCGCTTTGGCGCTTCAAGTGGCGCGACTGAGCTCGCTCGCGTTTCGGTGCGGAAACAAAAAGCCCGGCCGAGGCCGGGTTTTTTTCGCCGCGCGCGCGGCGCAGCAGGACCGAGCGCTGCGCCTTGCAGGCGCAGGCGCTTAGTTCACTGCCGGGGCGGTGATGACGACGCGCTCCATTGCCACGACTTCGGAGCTGCCGGGATGACTGCCGGATTGCATCGACAGTACGGTGGCGCCGAGGACGGCGGCGCTCATCACGATGGAGAAAACGAATCCGGCGATGCGGGTTTGGGTCGGGGTCGATTGTGGGTACATGGTTCGGTCCTTTCGGTGCGGGTTGTTGTGTTCGATGGAGCGCACTTTAGGCAGGCATCGATGACCCCGCGAGCGACTTGCGACAGAGTGCGCGTTCGGTGGCGTGAACTGCAAGTGCAAATTCGTCGCGCTGGAGCCGGTTTTCACCGTTCATTCCGGGTTTTAGACGTTTCGTCACACCCGGCGACGTTCCAACCCCCGGTTTTGAATCGCGATCAGGCAAAAGCACGAGCAGGTCGAATTTCGTCCGCTGGTCGATCGCGCGCGGTTCCGCGCAGCCGCCTACTCGCCCTGGTGGGCCGGCTCAGCGGCCGACCGCGATGCAGAACTCGACCAATTTGCGGTTGAACTGCATCGGCTGCTCCAGGTTCGACAAGTGAGCGGTGCCGGCCAGAACGAAGGCTTGCGCGTTCTTGATAGTGGCCGTGAGGTGACGGCAGTTCTCGATCAGGTGCGGAAAATCGAGATCGCCCCAGACCACCAGAACGGGAACCGAGATCTCGCCGAGGCGTTGGAACGCCGCCGGCGGCTCGATTTCCTTGCCGCGCTTCTCGGCGCGCAAGGAGATCCCATTCATGTCGAGGAACAATTCGCGCGCCGCGCCGCCGACGAGGCCGCGTTGTTCAGCCGGACCGTCGAGCCAGGCGTGCGCTTCCAGTGCGTTGATGCGATCGTTATCGCAGGCGGCATCAGCCTGATCGAGCTGGTCGATCAACGCCTGGATCGCAGGTGGGAATGTCGTTACGTGGGGAGCTCCCGTGATACCGGGCGCAACCAGCACGAGCGCGCGAACGCGGCCAGGAAGGGCGAGCGCGGCGTCGATCGAGATCCTTCCACCTTGCGAACACCCAACAAGGATGGCGGGTCGCAATGGCGCAACCACGTCGAGTACCGCGCGCAGGTCCGCGACGTTCGAATAGTCCTCGTCCGCGTGGGCGGTGCGGCCGAAACCACGCCGGTCGTAGGCGACCGCTTGGAAGTTTGGCGCCAGGGCTGTCATCTGTTCGTGCCACATGCGTCGATCCGCGACGCCGGCATGCAGCATCACTACCGGGTCGCCCTCTCCCTGGGTTTCCACCCACAGGCCAGCGCGGCCGGATGACAGGGTGAAAGTCGGCATACAACTCTGAAGTCAAAAAGGGAGGCGTATTTTCGCGCGCCTATTGCCGCGTTGCGCGCGCCCGAGGTTGCGATACCGTTGCCTGCCCTCTCCGCTTCGGGAGCACGCGTGAGTTCCGCGCCTCCGACCGTCACCGCTGTTGCGGTTAGCTGCCCCAAATGCGGCCACGTTCGCACGGCCGCGGAAACTGCTCCGGCCTGGCAGTGTCCCGCGTGCGGTATCGCGTACAACAAATACTCCGCCTACGTGGCGCGCATGCGCGAAGGCGCGCGCCTCCTGCAAGCCAGCGACACGGTGCCCGCATGGACCGCGGACGGATCGGTCTGGGTCCTGCTGCTCGTCAACATCGCGATCCTTGGTGTCGCTCTGTTCGATCACTGGAACACGGTCGCCTTGATGGCCGCGTACTGGGCCCAGAGCGTCATGATTGGGATCGCGAATGTGTTTCGCATCCTGGCTCTGGATCGGTTTTCGACCGAAGGATTCAAGATCGGCGGCAAGTCCGTCGATCCCACGCCGGCCGTGAAGCGCCAGACCGCGACCTTTTTCGCCGTCCACTACGGCTTGTTTCATTTCGGCTACTTCGTCTTCCTTGCCACGGCTGACAAGGCGACGGTGCTGTTCGACGGCTGGTTCTGGTTGTGCGCGGCCGCCTTCGGCATCAACCATCTCTGGTCGTATCGCTACAACGCGGCACTGGACCACCAGGGAACGCCGAACATCGGAACGCTGATGTTTACGCCCTACCTGCGCATCCTGCCGATGCACCTGACGATCGTGATCGGCGCGTTGTTCATCAACTCGGCGGCGGGAATGATCATGTTCGGCATTCTGAAGACGCTCGCGGACCTCGCGATGCACCTGATCGAGCACGCGCAGCTGCGCAAGGTGGGCGCAGGTCAGACGTAGCGGAACACCAGCAGCGCCAGCACGATCGACGCGATCGTGGCGCCCCAAAGCGGCGTGCCGAACAACGCCAGCCAGCCGAGGTGGATGTAGGCAGCCGATAACAGCGAGATGAAAAGGCGATCGCCACGCGTGGTTTCGATGCGCAGGACACCACGCCGCGGCGATCCGCCGGGGACGCGCCACTCCCAGATCATCATCGCGACCAGCATCAGCGCGATGACCGCAAAAAACAGCGCTGTCTCGAGCGTCCACGCCATCCAACCGAACCCGGTGGCGGTCGACGCGGCAGCAGCGGTGGCGTTCACGCAAATCCTCCTTACACGCGCCCGAGGGCAAAACCCTTGGCGATGTAGTTGCGCACGAAATAAATGACGAACGCCCCGGGGATGATCGTCAAAGCGCCGGCTGCAGCGAGCAAACCCAGCTCGTAGCCGGAGGTACTGGCGGTGCGTGTCATGGTCGCCGCAATCGGCTTCGCCGCAACCGAAGTCAGCGTCTTGGCGAGCAGCAACTCGACCCAGGAGAACATGAAGCAGAAAAAGGCGGCAACGCCGATGCCGGCGGCAATGGTCGGAATGAAAATGCGCCCGAAGAAGCGCCAGAACGAATAACCGTCGACGAACGCGGTCTCATCCAGTTCCTTCGGTACGCCGGACATGAAACCTTCCAGGATCCACACAGCGAGCGGGATGTTGAACAGGCAATGCGCCAGCGCCACCGCAAAATGGGTGTCGAACAGGCCGATGGCGGAATAAAGTTGAAAAAACGGCAGCGCGAACACCGCCGGCGGCGCCATGCGGTTGGTGAGCAGCCAGAAGAACAGGTGCTTGTCGCCAACGAAGCGGTAGCGCGAGAACGCGTACGCCGCCGGCAGTGCCACGGTGACGGAGATCAC
>DASQAE010000268.1:0-5473 GCA_035635915.1 Burkholderiaceae bacterium
ATTCCACGAGAAGATCAGGCAGAAGATTGCTGTGGTCGCAATGCCGGTGGCCGCCTGCGGCAACACCACACGCAAGAATGCCTGCCAGCGTGTGTAGCCATCGACGAGCGCGGCTTCTTCGTACTCGCGCGGGATCTCGTCCATGAAACCTTTGAGCAACCACACCGAGAGCGAGAGGTTCACCACGGTGTACAGGAGGATCAGGCCGAGGTACGTGTCGCTGAGGCCGAGGGCGCGATACATCAGGAAGATCGGGATCGCCACCGCGATCGGCGGCATCATCCGGGTCGACAGGATGAAGAACATCCAATCGTCCCTGCCGGGCACGCGGAAGCGCGAGAAGCCGTAGGCGGCCAGTGTGCCAAGGAAGACCGACAGAAATGTCGAGCCGAAACCGACCACCAGCGAGTTGACGTAACGATCGGCGAACCGCGACGGACCGGCGATGATCATCTGCTGCTCGCGTGTAATCTGCTCGTACCAGGTAGCGGGTGGTGGCAATGCGGCGAACTGCTCCGGCGTGACGCGGGTGCGCGTGGTGAAAAGATTGACGTAACCGGTCGCCGAAACCGGCGCCACGATCCTGGGTGGATATGCAATCGAGTCCTGCGGCGTGCGCAACCCGGTGAGGAAAATCCAGACGAGCGGGATCAGCGACACGATCGCGTAGCCGATCACCACGGCCGCGGCGAGACGGCGCGTCCATGGGCGCGGATCGAGGACATTGGCACGCACCACGACCGGCTTCTCTACACCCGGCGCTGCGATCGCCGCCAGCGGTGAATTGACGGTGGGCGAACTCATCGCTGCTTCACCTTGTCGAGCAGGCGCACCGCGATCAGAGACAGCCCATACACGGTCACGAACATGATGATCGCGAGCGCCGAGCTGTAGCCGGTGCGCCACTTCTCGAACGCCTCGCGCTTGAGCTTGATCGAGGCGAGCTCGGTCACCGAGCCCGGCCCGCCGTTGGTGAGCTGGTCGACCAGATCGAACATCTTGAAGTTCTCGATCGAGCGGAACAGCACCGCAAGGATCAGGAACGGCATCACCATCGGCAGCGTGATGCGCCAGAACTTGGTCCATTCCGAGGCGCGGTCGATCTCGGCAGCCTCGTAGAGATAGGGCGGGATCGAACGCAGTCCCGCGAGCAGCAACAGCATCACGTACGGCGTCCACATCCAGGTGTCGACGAGGACGATCGCCCACGGCGCCAGTTCGGTATCGCCGAGCATCGTGAACACGTGCGTGCCGCCGAATGCGTAGACGATGTAGTTGAAGATGCCGTACTGCGGTTCGAAGAAATACTTCCAGAACGTCCCCACCACCGCCGGCGACAGCATCATCGGCAGCAGGATCGCGGTGGTCCAGAAACTGTGCGAGCGGAAGCGTTTGTTGAGCAGCAGCGCCAACGCGAATCCGAGCAGGATTTGCAGCGTGATCGACCAGCACAGGAAGTTGGCCGTCGCACGCATGTTCTCCCACACCGCGTCGTTGTTGAGCACCGCGCGGTAGTTGTCGAGCCCCATCCCGATCACGTCCGCACTCGGCCGGTTGGCGCGGAAGTTGGTGAACGAGAGATAGATGGTCCAGCACAGCGGAAAGATGTTGAACGCCAGCAGCAGCGCAACCGTCGGCCCGACGAAGAGCCACGCGAGCGAGCGGTCGGAGAGACCGCCCATGCGTTGGCTGACGAGGGACTGTGTGGTCATCAACTGCTCCTGCTTAGCTCCCTCCCCCGCTTGCGGGCGAGGGCTGGGGTGGGGGTTAACGACGAAGCACTGCCTTCGTTAAGCATCGAGCGACTTCGGCCCCCACCCTAACCCTCCCCCGCAAGCAGGGGAGGGGACAAGAGCCTCGATCGCGCCAACTACTTCAGCTTCCCGTCTTCCTTGAAGACAACGGTCCAATCAGCCAGCAGCCCGTCGAGCGCCGCCTGCGGAGTGCCCTTGCCCGCCACGACGTAGTCGTGCACGCGTTTTTGCATGGCGAGCAGCAGTTGTGCGTACGTCGGCTCCTGCCAGAAGTCCTTCACGATCTTCATCGAATCGAGGTAAACCTGCGCGTACGGCGTGCTCTTTTCGAAGCCAGGAACGCCGGTCACCGACACGTGCGTCGAGAAGCCGCCCATCTCCCACCACTTCTTCTGCACCGCCGGTTGCGCAAACCATTTCAGGTATTCAAGCGACGTCTCTTTCTTGTCGGAATACTTCACGACCGATATGCCCTGTCCGCCTAGTTGCGCCGCTGCGATCTTCGCCTTCGGCATCGCGAAGAAACCGGTCTTGTCGCCGCCGACGTTCGGATCCTTGGCGATGCCCGGGAAAAACGCGATGAAGTTCATCTGCATCGCCGTCTGCCCCGACTTGTACGAATCGAGGTTCTCGGTCATGTACGCGTTGGCATGTCCCGGTGGCGTGCAGCAGTCGTAAAGATCCTTGTAGAACTTGAGTCCTTCGACCGCAGCGGCGCTGTTGATGAAGCCTTTCATCTCATACGGCTTCTTCGGGTTGTCGTACTCCATGCCCCATGCGTACATCGTGTTGGTGACACCCATCGTGATGCCTTCCGAGCCGCGTTCGGTATAGAGCGCTGCGCCGTAGACCTTCTTGCCGTCGATCATGCGGCCCTGGAAAAACTGCGCCACTTGCTTCAGTTCGTCCCAGGTCGATGGCGGCGCGAGGTCACGATTGAACTTGGCTTTGAACTCCTTCTGCAGTTCGGGTTTGGCGAACCAGTCCTTGCGGTACGTCCACGCCACCGCGTCGCCCATCGCCGGCAGCGCCCAGTAGTGCTGCGAGCCCTTGGGCCAGGTCGAGTAGCCCTCGACCGTCGCGGGCATGAAGTCGCCCATCTTGATGCTGTTCTTGGCAAAAAAATCCGTCAGTTCGATGTAGTGGCCTTCGGTGGCGGCGCTGCCGATCCACTGGCTGTCGCCGATCAGAAGGTCGCACAACTTGCCGCGCGAGTTCAGTTCGTTGAGCATGCGCTGCGCGAAGTTGGGCCACGGCACGAACTCGTACTTCATCTGCACACCGGTCTTGGCAGTGAAGTCCTTGGACAGCTCTACCAAGGCGTTCGCGGGATCCCACGCGGCCCAACATAACGTGAGCTGTTTGTCTTGCGCCTGCGCCGCGCCGGCCAACAGCGATGCGCCTGCAGCGATGCCGACGGTCAGTGAAGCGGTAACGACTGATGCGACCAATGAGGCCTTGCGAGCGGAGGTCATGTGTTCTGTCTCCTTTGATCCAATGGGCTGACGTCGATCGTTCGGCAGGTTGGCCGCGACTCAAGTCAGGTTTTCTGCCGTGACGATTTCGACGTGCGGTTGCGCCACGGCAAGTGCGCCCCGCACGCCTTCGCACAGCGCGCGCAGTACGCGTGCTGCGGTGAGAACCACGTAGTAAATGTCTTGATGCAACACGTACGCGAGCGAGCCGGAGACGAGCATCGAGCGATGGGTCTCCGTCAGGTCGTGTGCGACAAAAGGAAAGCCCACGCCGTAACCGAGATCGGTGAGCGCACGCGCAAGACCGTATGTGCCGGCACCGACGTGATACGCCGCATGAATCTCGTTTGTGCTGCCCTTGCGCGGCACGCTCGCGAGCGCGGCGGCGTAAGCGTCGTCTTCGAATTCGGGCAGGTCATTGAGCCGCACCATCTCGAGCCGCGGGAAACGTTCCTCGAGGACCTGCGCATAACCGATGCGGCGATCGATCGCGGCGGTGTAGCGCGTGGGTGGCGAGAACAACGCGCAGCGCACTGCTCCAAGCGCCGTCACCATGCGCCCGATCAGCAGGCCCGCCGTACGTCCCGCCGCGCGGTTGTCGGCGCCGATGAACGTTTCGCGCATCGATCCGGGCACGTCGGAGAAAACCGTGACGACGTGCACGCCGGCACGCACGAGTTCGTTGATTGCGAGCTTCGCCGGCGGCGTATCGGGCGCGACCAGCACGACGCCATCAAAGTCCGTGAGCCTGGCCAGTTCGGCCGCGTACGCCTGCGGTTCCGCTACGTCGAGCCGCAACGTCAGTTCAGTGATGTGCTGATGGCGAAAGTCGCCTGCGGCCTGGGCAATCTGCCGATCGACCATGTCGAAGAACGCGAGCCGCGTTCCGGGGAGCACGTACGCAAATCGGTATTGCGGCGAAGCGCGTGGCCGGCCGCGTTGCGTCGTTTCGACGCCGAGCGTGCTCATCGCGTCGCGCACGCGCTTCACGGTTTCCGGATTCACGCCCGGCCGGTCATTGAGCACGCGATCGACCGTCGCGGTACTCACGCCTGCGGCTTCGGCGATCTGCGGAATCGTTACGTTGCCGGCCATGGGCGCTCTTTGTTTCTTGATCTCCTCTGGGCGCGGATTCTGATGTCGATAAAAAAATAAATCAATCAAAAAACATCAATCGCATCAATCTTTCATGCTGCGATGCGGCGTGATCGACGTCCGCGGCGTGCCAGCTCGAAGCGGAAAGATTTGATTTGGTGCGCAAAAGCGCACTGCAGGCAAATCTGCTGCAGAGCGGAATACTGACGCACCCTGATCAGGTGATCGCGGTTCGTCGCTCGCAGCGAGGGAGGTCAAAGAGAGCAAAGCAGTGCGCGGTGTACGCTGGCTCGACCCCTGCGCTCCATCGCCGTGAAGCTACGCACCCACCTGAACCTCATCGTTGCCGGGTTGAGCACAGTGCTCATCGGAACGTTGGTCGCGGTCGAGATCGACAGCACGCGGCGCAGTGTGCGCGAGGAGATCGCGGCCGCGAACATCGTCGCTTCGCAGTTGTTGCGGCGGATCGCCTGGACGTATGCCCGCACGGGTACCGAGCCGCTGCGCTTTTTCCTCGAGCAGCTGGGTCGCGTGCGCGCGAACGAAATCACGCTGCGCGCGCCGAACGGCGAGGTGCTGTATCGGTCACCGCCGCCGGTCTACAAGGCCGGCCGCGAAGCACCCGCCTGGTTCGCGGCGCTGACGGTGCCCGACCTGGCAGAACAGACCTTCAACCTCGAAGATGGCTCGCAGTTGATGCTCGAAGCGAATCCCTCGCGCGCGATTCTCGATGGTTGGGACGATCTGGTGCGACTGTTGTCGGTCGGCGTTGTCGCACTGCTGGCGATCCACGCGTTTGCGTTCTGGTTCATCGCGCGCGCGTTGCGCCCCTTTCCGCAGATCGCCGAGGGTCTGCGGCGTGTGGAGCGTGGCGATCTCAGCGTGCGCCTGCCGGCCTACGACGGCGACGAAGCCGGCGCGATCGGCGCCGCATTCAACCGCATGGCGCAGGCGGTGCAAGAGAAGGTTGCGGCCGAACGCGCCGCGCGTGATGCCGAGGCGCGCCTGGAAGAACGGCGTGAATTCGGGCGTGTGGTCGAGCAGCGCCTTGAAGAGGAGCGGCGCCTGATCGCGCACGAATTGCACGACGAGTTCGGCCAGTCGGTTACCGCGATTCGCAGCCTCGCGATGGCGATTTCGGGCCAGGCG
>DASQAE010000269.1:0-1537 GCA_035635915.1 Burkholderiaceae bacterium
AGTGGGCCAGGTATGAGAATGATTCGACGCCGCGTTCCGGGCTCGTGAGCGCAGGCAGACCTGCTGCCTTGAACACCGCACCGCCGCGCCCCGCCTCGTGTTCGCCGAGCCACACGCTGACAACCGGCTTGGCCGTTGTGACAGCGACCTCGAGCAAAACACGCGCCGCCTTCTCCGCGTCGAGCCTGATCGTGGGGCAGTAGAGCACCAGCACACCGTCGTTGCCGCGATCATCCAGCAGGATCTTGAACGCGCGCGCGAAACGCTCCGCATTGGCGTCGCCGACGATGTCGACCGGATTGCCGTGCGACCATGTCGCGGGCAGCACGGCGTCAAGCGCCTGCATGACCTCCGGCGTCAGGGACGCAAGTGCTACGTCGGATTCCGCCGCGGAATCGGCCGCCAACACGCCTGGCCCGCCACCGTTGGTGAGAATGGCGAGACGATTCGCCGGCGTGCCTTCGGGCAAGCGTCCGGCCGCAAGCGCCTCGGTGGCTGCGAACATCTGGTTGTAAGCCTTGACCCGGATCGCACCGGCGCGCTTGAGCGCCATATCGAACACGGCGTCGTTGCCCACCAGCGCGCCGGTGTGACTCATGGCGGCCTTGAGCCCGGTCATGTGGCGACCGACCTTGAGGATGACGACGGGTTTTGCGCTCGCTGCCGCGCGTACGCTCGACATGAACGCGCGCGCATCGTGCACCCCCTCGACGTAGAGCACGATGCTCTTGGTCGCCGGATCGAGCGCGAGGAAATCGAGCAGTTCGGAGAACTCGACGTCGGACCCGGCGCCGGTCGACACAGCCGAGGAGAAACCGAAGCCCGCGGTCCACGCGTAATCGAGCAGCGCCGCCATTACCGCGCCGGACTGCGACACCAGCGCGACCGAGCCGGGTCTTGCGGCCGTGCGCGCGAACGTCGCGTTCAATCCGATGTCAGGACGCATCACGCCGAGGCAGTTCGGACCAAGCAGGCGAATCCCGTGGCTGCGTGCACGGGCGACGACCTGCTGCTGCAACTGGCGTCCAGCGTCGCCGATCTCGGCGAAGCCCGCTGACAGGACCAGCACGGAACGGACGCCGCGTTTTCCCGCGTCGTCGATGATGCCTGCTACCGATCGCGCCGGCGTTACGATAATCGCCAAGTCGACAGGACCGGGTAACGCTCGCAGAGAGGCGAAGCAGGCGTGGCCGGCAACCTGCTCGTGTTTTGGATTGACGGGAAAGACCTCGCCCTGGAACCCTCCACCAAGCACGTTGCCGAACACGTGCTTGCCAAGAGATTCCAGCCGATCAGTGGCACCCACCACCGCAATCGATCGAGGTGTCAGTGCGTAACGCAGGTAGTGTGTGTTGAACATTATTCAAATTCATATCTTGTCGCAGCGCAACAATAGCGCGCTGCCCGGAACGCGCTAACTCCATCGCCCGTGTGCCGTCGCTCCCGCTTGCCGAAAGCGCGAGTAAGTCCGACGATGCGCCGAAGGGGAACTGCAATGAACGAACGCGCAACACCAAGTGAGCTGACTCAAGTCGAG